>JAFGNC010000308.1 GCA_016927175.1 Gammaproteobacteria bacterium
CGCACGCCGCGCTCGAACAGCATGTGAGCGACTTCCTCGCCCTCGACCGACGTGAAGCGTGCCGTGTACCCGCCGATCTTCTTCAGCGCCGACGCGAGCGGCATCGCTTCGCGCGTGAACTGCACGGCGGACGCGTCCGCGAGCAGCTCGCGCTGGCGGGACACCGCGGCCTTGATCAGCCGGCTCGCGGCGAGGCCGATCGCGCCGATCAGCGAGATCGCCGCGCCGAGCAGCAGCACGGCGCCCGCGGCGCTGCCGCGGCGGGAGCCGTAGCGGCGGCCGCTGAACCGCGAGCCGCGCAGGATCGCGCGCCCGATCAGCGACAGCACGAGAATGCCGAAGGACAGGCCGATCAACCGCTGGTTCAGGCGCATGTCGCCGTTGACGATGTGACTGACCTCGTGCGCGACGACGCCCTGCAGCTCGGCGCGGTCGAGCTGCTCGAGCGCGCCCCGGGTGACGGCGATCGCCGCGTCCGAAGGCGTCAGCCCGGCCGCGAAGGCGTTGATGCCGGGCTCCTGCTCGAGCACGTAAACCTCCGGCACGGGCAGCCCGGCCGCGATCGACATTTCCTCGACGACGTTCAGCAGGCGCCTGCGGGGCAGGTCGTTCGTGTCCGGCGTGACCTCGGTGGCGCCGAGCATGCGCGCGACCTGGCCGCCGCCGCGCGACAGCGACGCCGTGCGGTACAGGCTCGCGAGCAGCATCAGGGCCAGCGTGCCGGCGGCGATCAGCGTCAGCATGCCGGCATTCGCGGCCGCCCAGGCCGTGAAGCCCGCCTGGCCTGCGATGCCGCCGCCGTTGCCGTAGAGCCGCAGCACGAGCGCCGCGATCGTCGTGGTCGCGATCGCGATCGCCGCGAACGCCACCGCGAACGCCGCGACCAGCAGCCGCGTCGTGCGCCGGGAGCGCTCCTGTCGCGAGAAGAAATCCAAAGCCGGGCGGTGTCCGGATCAGGTGAACGAGACCGCCGGAACCTCGCGCTTTTGCTCCGACTCGATTTCCAGAAACTCGCCCTGCCTGAAGTGGAAGTTGTTCGCGATCAGGTTGCTCGGAAAGCTCTGGCACGCGTTGTTGTACGTCATGACGGAATCGTTGAAGGCCTGCCGCGCGAACGCGACCTTGTTCTCCGTCGTCGCGAGCTCCTCCTGAAAGTGCAGCATGTTCTGATTCGCCTTCAGGTCCGGGTAGGCCTCGGCGAGCGCGAACAGCCGCCCGAGCGTGCCGGTCAGCGCCGTCTCGGCAGCGCTCAGTTTCCTGATCGCATCGGGATCGGACGGATCGGCCGCGGCTTTGCGCAGCTCCGACGCGGCCGTGTTGCGGGCGTTGACGACGTCCTCGAGCGTGCCGCGCTCGTGAGCCATGTAGCCTTTGACGGCTTCGACGAGATTCGGGATCAGGTCGTGGCGGCGCGTCAGCTGCACGTCGATCTGCGAGAATGCGTTGCGCATGCGGTTGCGCAGATTCACGAGATTGTTGTACATGACGATCGCCCACAGGACGATGGCCGCCACGATGCCCAGCACGATCAAGGTCACCATCGGCACGCTCCTTAAGCTGTGTCGCCGGAGCATAAGCTTCGCCGCCGCGGGGCGGCAACGTACCGGCGCACGGTTCGGGCACCGGCGAGGCGGTCTCGAGGCTGCGGCCTTGCCGGCCGTGGCCGCCGCGGCGCTCGCGGCCGGCCTCGTTCCGCCGTCGGCTCGGGCGGAATGGTTCGGCGACAGGATCGGCCTGATGGGAACGGAAGTGTCGGCCCAGCTGTGGCACGAGGACGAGGCGGCCGGCCGGAGGCTCGTCGCGGACGTGCTCGAGGAGTATCGCCGCATCGACGGCGCGATGAGCACCTACCGGCCCGACAGCGAGATCTCGACCGTCAACGCGCGCGCGGCCGCGCAGCCGGTCGAGATCGGCGCCGAGCTGCTCGGGCTGATCGAGACGTCGCTCGAGCTGTCCGCCGCGAGCGGCGGCGCCTTCGACATCACGTACGAGAGCGTCGGCTACCTGTACGACTTCCGCGCGCGCCGCCGCCCGAGCGAGGCCGACCTCGCGCAGCGGCTCGACTCCATAGATTACCGTCACGTGGTCCTGGATGCGGCTGCGTCGACGGTGCGCTTCCTCGACGACGGCGTGCGCATCAACCTCGGCGGCATCGCGAAAGGCCACGCGGTCGAGCGCGCGGCCGCGATGCTGCGCGCGCAGGGCGTCCGGCATGCGCTGCTGAACGCCGGCGGCGACACGCGCGTCGTCGGCGACCGCCGCGGCGCGCCCTGGATCGTCGGCATCCGCCATCCGCGCGCAGACGGCGTCGTGACGCGGCTGCCGCTCGTGGACGAAGCGATCTCGACGTCGGGCGATTACGAGCGGTTCTTCGAGGAGGACGGCCGGCGCTACCACCACATCCTGAACCCCGCGACCGGCCGGCCGACGGAAGGCGTTCTGAGCGTGACCGTGATCGGCCCGGACGCGACGATCACGGACGGCCTGTCGACGACGCTGTTCGTGCTCGGCGCCGAGGCGGGGCTCGCGCTGATCGAAGACTTCGAAGGCTATGAGGCGGTCGTCGTCGAGGCGGACGGCACGCTGTCGTACTCGAGCGGTCTCGCTCCGCCGGCGGGTTGACGCCGAAGCGTAAAAAGCCGCGACAGTTCCGCGTATTAGCCGAAGGCGGTAGACTGCCCGCAGAGGTGCCGCCTTGGCCAATTATGTTAATAACGACAACAACTTCGAGCAGGCAAATCCCACCTCCCGAGAATGTCCCCACTGCGGCGCGCATGCGCCGCTGCTGCCGGTAGCGACACCGCCGTTCGAAGTTGTCCGCCGCACGAAGCCGCGTCACGTCGGCCTCGTGTTCCGTTGCGCCGCGTGCAACGAGCCGCGTTTCGTCCGCGCGGCCGTGCGCTCGATAGGCGAGGAGCGCATCGAGCTGTCGGCGACGCTGACCGAGATCGAGCGGGTCAGGGAGCGTTTTCAGTACGGCTATCTGCCGGAGCGTGTCGCGCGTCTGTTCCGCGAGACGCTCGACTGCTACACGGCCGACTGCTTCAACGCGTTCGCCTGCATGTGCCGGCGCACGGTGCACGTGTCGTGGGAGCACATCGGCCGCCATGCGCGGCTGCGCTGGCACGCGCTGTTCCAGGACGTCGTCAGCATCGGCGACATCGACGGCGCCACGACGCGCAAGCTCGAGACGATCCTGTTCGGCGACCAGGAGGATCTGCCTGAGATCAGCGCCGACGAAGCGGCCGTGCTGATCGAGGTCATCAAGGACCTGCTGTATCAGTGCTTCGTGCGCACGGGCAAGCTGAAGGCGGCCGTGCGCATGCGGCGCTTCTTCGCGGGCGAGCACGCGGCCGCGAACGTGACGCCGATCGAGCGGCGCAGGCTCGAGTCGGCGTAGCGTTCGCCGCCGTTCGCGGTTCGCGGTTCGCCGCTTCGGTCTGCGCCGACGCCGGACGCGCCTCGCCGGCTCTGCGCCGCCCGTCGCGGCCGCCGGCCGTCAGCTCGCGAGCCGCTTGTAGCGCACGCGGTGCGGCTGATCCGCGTGGTCACCCTTGCGTCGCTTCAGGTCCTCCGCATAGTCCGCGTAGTTCCCCTCGAAGAACACGACCTCGCTGTCGCCCTCGAACGCGAGGATGTGCGTCGCGATCCGGTCGAGGAACCACCGATCGTGCGAGATCACGACCGCGCAGCCCGGGAAGCTCAGCAGCGCCTCCTCGAGCGCGCGCAGCGTCTCGACGTCGAGGTCGTTGGTCGGCTCGTCGAGCAGCAGCAGGTTGCCGCCCGAGCGCAGCAGCTTCGCGAGGTGCACGCGGTTGCGCTCCCCGCCCGACAGCAGCCCCACCTTCTTCTGCTGCTCCGTGCCGCGGAAGTTGAACCGCCCGACGTATGCGCGCGACGGGGTCTCGTAGTTGCCGACCCTAAGGATGTCCTGCCCGTCGCTGATCTCCTCCCACACCGTCTTGCCGTCGTCGAGCGAGTCGCGCGACTGGTCCACATAGGCGAGCTCGACCGAGTCGCCGATCCGGATTTCGCCCGAGTCCGGCTTCTCCGCTCCGGTCAGCATCCTGAACAGCGTGGTCTTGCCGGCGCCGTTCGGCCCGATCACGCCGACGATGCCGCCCGGCGGCAG
>JAFGNC010000309.1 GCA_016927175.1 Gammaproteobacteria bacterium
CCTCGTGTGCCGAGCGGCTTCCGGGCGGCACCTCGTGTGCCGAGCGGCTTCCGGGCGGCACCTCGTGTGCCGAGCGGCTTCCGGGCGGCACCTCGTGCGCCGCGCCGCCCGCGCACGGCTCATCCATGGCGAACGGCGGCGGCGCGGCGCCGAGCCGCTCGAACGCCGAGGCGGCGGCGTCGAAGTGGCTCTGCGCGGTGTCGCCGTCGCCGAGCGCGCGGCAGGCGCGCCCTATCAGCACGCGCACACAGGCCGACTCGTACGGGGCGTGGAGCTGCTGCCAGGCATCGTACGCGCGGCGCAGCGCCGCCAGCGCCGCCGACGCGTCGCCCTCGGCCAGCAGCACGGCGCCGGCCGCCTGCGCGCACGCGGCCTGCAGCCATGACGAATCGAGCGGCGCGGCGATGCCCGCAAGCTCGTCCGCCGCGGCGCGGGCGGCCTCGAGATCGCCTGCAGCCAGCATGATCTCGACGTAGGGGACGAGGACTCGCGCGCGTGCCCGCCCCGTCGCCTCGTCGGCGAGACGCCGGATCGCCGCCGCCGCGGCAGCGACGTCGCCTTGCGCGAGCCTCAGCAGCGACAGCCCCGGTTGCGGCTCGTAGCCGCGCTCGCTCGCGGCACGATACAGCGCCTCGGCGGCGTCGAGCTCGCCCCGCAGCCGATCGAGCTCGGCGCGCCGGTAGAACGCGATGCCGCCGCCCTGCCCCGCGCGCCCCTGCTCGAGCTCGTCGCAGGCGCGCTGGGCCTCGGCGACGGCCGCCGGCCAGTCGCCGTCGAGCTGCATGATCTCGGAGCGGTGCACGAGACACTTGCCGCGAAACGACACGAGCTCGGGCTGGCGGCCGCACCATCGGGCCAGCGCCTCGGTCCACTGGCGGGCACGGCGAAGATCGAAGATGTCATGGCACGCGAGGATGACGGCGCAGTAGACGACGCCGGCGACGATCGGGGACACCTCCCCGGCCGTGACCGCGACCATCGCTTCGTCGAAGCACGTCACCGCGCGTGCGGTATCGCCGAGCTCGATCGCGACCTGACCGCGCCCGAGCAGCACGAGCGCCTCGAGGTCCCCTTCGCCGCCGATGGCCTCGGCAAGCGCGACTGCGCGCTCGAATCCCGCAAGCGCGTTCTCGGCGTCGCCGCGAAACATCGTCATCACGGCGTGCAGCACGAGCAACAGCCCGCGCTCGACGCAATCGTCGCCGCTGTCCTCCAGCACCCGCTCGGCGCGGGCGAGCCAGCCGGCGCCGACCGCGCCGTCGCCTCGCAGCAGCGCCGTCAGGCTGAGCCAGAAGCCGCAGCGCGCCGCGCGCCGCTTCTCGGCCGCGTCGATGAACCCATGATGCGCGCGCGTCCATGCCTCGGCCGCGTCCGCATCGCGGCCGAGCAGATACGCCGCGGCCGCGAGCGCTTCGAGCTGCTCCGGGGTGAGGCCGCCGTCGGCATCGACCGCGGACAGCGCCTCGTGCGCCTCGCGCCAGCGCCACTGCGTGAATGCCGTGAGTCCCCGCTCGAGTCGCTCGTCCCGCCCCATGGATCTTCCGGAGGTGCCGCGTGCGCGCGCTAACCGTACGGTACTCCGCCGCCGGGCGAATGACAAAAAGGCTCGCGGCGTCGCATTGGACGGTCGAACGCGTCGTGCTGTCGCGCGCGGATCGAATCCGTCGCGCTGTCGCCGCGAAGGTGCTGATCGCCTCTCCTGCGAGCGGGGCCGGCATCGACTCCGCGCGCACCGAAGCAGCTAAACTACGGACACACACGAGAAGATGAGACCACCATGAGAAACGAAGCCCTGCGGCTTGCCGCCTCCGCGCTGATGACATTCTCGATGACCTCCGCGCTCGGACAGACCGTCGCGGAGATCGGCTTCGAAAGCGTCGGGCGGGCGTGGCCGCTCGCGGCCGACATGAACGAGTATCACATGACCGGCGCGACGCTCCGCCGGACGGTCGGCAATCCAGCCTACCGCACGCAGATCCCGGATGATCCGCGGCGGGATCCGGAAACGGGATTCGTGGGCTCAGCGCGAGGCGGTGACACGCCTGCCGGTATCGAGCCGCTCGAGGTGGATCTGTTCACGACATCGGACTTCTACAAGGACCGCGATCTGTGGAGCGATCCCCGCTACTTCCGCTGCAACAGCTCCGCCGCGCTCGAGGATTTCTGGGGCGCGGATGCGTTGATCGGCGAGGATCCGCCCGAGTCGGCGCCGTGGGGTTATTGCGACCGCGACTACCCGCGCGAGGCGATCGTGAGCCCGTACCCATTCAGAACCGCGCAGGAGCATTACGAGGCGTTGCTCGAGGAGACGCGCGGGCGCGGCGGCCCGACCGAGCACACGTACGCAACCGTGCCGGGCGAGTGGACGGGCCGCTACCAGCATCCCGCGCGCGCGGAGAACCAGTACTGGTTCCGGATGCGGCACGTCCAGATCCCGACGATCCTGTCGCTGCTGACGCCCGAGTATCAGCAGCGCATGGTGCAGGAGGCCTATCACCATGGCCACACGAACGCGCCGCAGTGGCCGTCGCAATACTGCTGGCCGGAAGGGTTCCTGCGCCGCTGGCACGAGTCCGCGCTGTGGGAGCAATCCATCATGGTGACGCCGTCACTGGTGCAGATCATGGGCGGCGTCGCGCGCAACTTCATCACCAATATCCATGTCGGCCGCGAGTTCAACATGGACGGCGCCGTGCCGCGGCTCGGCGCGGACGTGCCGCGCTGGTACGGCGAGACGATCGGCTTCTGGGACGGTGACACGCTGATCACCTGGACCTCGAACATCCAGGGCTGGACCACCCACGCGGCATTCGAGCACTCGAGCAGTATGCAGACCATCGAGATCTACACGCCGAACCGCGACGGCGACGGCGCGTTCGTCGGCCTCAATCACGAGGCGATTCTTTACGACCCCGAAGCGCTGGTCGAACCGGTGCGCATCATCCGCAATATCGTCAGGCTCAGCGGATTCGAGCAGGGCGACCCCCAGCCCTTCATCGAGTGTATACAGACGATCTTTCCGGTCGAGGGCGTCTCGACGCCGGTTTCGCCTGGTGACGTGATCGAGTACGAGGTGCCGGACATGTACGGGCGGCCCTGGGCGCGCATCTGGGAGCAATACTGGGAAGAGGGTATGGAGCAGTCGCAAGAGGAAGACATCTTCAGCTTCGAGTGAAGGCTGTGAGAGGTCCTGCCGCGGCATCCGGACGAGCGCTCCGCGCCCCGGCGCTGCCGCCGGCACGCGCAGGAATCGCGAAGCAATAAGGGTCGCCGGCGTCCGCGCGATTCGCGCACCGAGGGTGATCCGATTATCATCGGAGGTCCGTGACTGCTTCGAGGTCCTGTGATGAGAGTCCTGCCTGCCACCGTCCTCGCGCTCACCGTGACCGCTGCGTGCGGCGCGCCCGCCTTCGCCCACCACAGCATGGCCTTCTTCGACCAGAATCAGGAGATCCTGATCGAAGGCACGGTCGCTCGGTTCGACTGGGTGAACCCGCACATGTATCTGTACATCGAGACCGAGAGCCCGGACGGCGAGACGGTCGTGATTCAGGGCGAGGGACTCGGCATCACGCAGGCGCTGGTCGACGGCCTCGACCGGGACGCGCTCAAGCCCGGCATGCCGATCGTCGTGCGCGCCAATCCCAATCGCGGCGGCTTCGGCAAGCAGATCCGCCTGCTCGACGTCACGACCGAGGACGGCGAGATACATCCGTTCTATGCCGCGAATCGGCGGACCCGCAAGCTGACTCCTGCGGATTCCCTCGAAGGCAAATGGGCTCCGACGCGGGCAGCGCTCGGCGCGGCTTTCGGGGCCCTGGCGCGCTTCCCGCTGACACCGGAAGCCCGTGCCACCCGGGAGGAGATGCTGACCGACGGTCTGTGTTACGCCGAGCCCACGCCGGTGCTGTCGATATTCGACGAGATGCGCTCAATCGAGCTCGGCGAAGACGAGGTCGTGCTGCACTTCGACAACACGGGCGACCATGTCGTTCGCACGGTGCACATGGACGCTGAGCATCCGGCCGACCTTCAGCCCTCGCGTCACGGCCACTCCGTCGGCCGGTGGGACGGCGACACGCTCGTCATCGATACGATCGGCTTCGAGCCCAATCCTTCCGGCCTGGGTCTAAGCGTGCCGTCCAGCCCGGGCAAGCGCACGGTCGAGCGGCTGACGCTCACAGAGGATCGCACGCGTTTGCGCTACGAGGTCACGGTGGAGGATCCGGTGTATCTCACGGAGCCGGCCACCTTGACCCAGCAGTGGGACCACCGCCCCGACCTCGAGTTCTCGCCTGCCTCGCAGGCCTGCGACGACGAGGTCGCGGAACGGTACATCGAGGAATAGGCGGCTATCGACGATCGTCGGCGGGCCGATCATCTTGATCAGCGGCCAGCATCTTTGACGCCGCGCTTCAACGCCAGCCGAGCTCCGGCGCCACGTGCTTCAGGATGCTCTCCAGCACGTGCGCGTTGTACTCGACGCCGAGCTGGTTCGGCACCGTGAGCAGCAGCGTGTCGGCCGCCGCGATCGCCTCGTCTTCGGCGAGCTGCTTGACCAGCACGTCGGGCTCGGCGGCGTAGGAGCGGCCGAAGATGGCGCGGGTGTTCTCGTCGATGTAGCCGATCGAGTCCTCCTCGTTGCCGCCGCGCCCGAAATAGGCGCGGTCGCGATCGTCGACGAGCGCG
>JAFGNC010000310.1 GCA_016927175.1 Gammaproteobacteria bacterium
ACGGCGAATACCTGCCGATCGTCAAGGTCGCGCCGGTTTATCCGGCACGTGCCGCATCGCGCGGACTGGAAGGCTACGTGATCGTCGAGTTCACGGTGACCCGCACCGGCACGACAAAAGACATCTCGGTCGTCGAGTCGACCAGCAGCCTGTTCGAGCGCGCCGCCGTCGACGCCGCGGGCAAGTTCAAATACAAGCCTCGCGTCATCGACGGTGAACCCGTCGAGGTTCCGGGCGTCAGAAACAAGATCACGTTCGTGCTCGAGAAGTAACGGACCAGTGCCAGGGAACGGGAGATTATGGTGCGACAGCAGATGAGACTTTCCATGATCGCCGCCCACCTGCTGTTGGCGGGGGGCGTGCTCGTCACCGGGTTCGACGCAGCCGCCCAGGAAGAGCAGAGCCAGGGTGAGCAGGAGACCCGCAAGACTCCGGCCATGCGCGAGAAGGTCTATCAGCCGCTGGCCGAGGCGCAGGAATGCGCCGACATGGAAGATTGGGCTTGTGCGCAGGAGCAGCTCGAGCGCGTCAGGCGAATGACCGACCTGAACAGCTACGAGCTGGCCCAGATGTGGAACTTTTACGCGTTCGTCCGCTTCTCGCAGGACGATTTCGACGGCGCCATCGAGGCCTACGAGAACGTGATCGCGCAGCCCGAGCTTCCCCTCGGTCTCGAGACCTCCACGGTCTACGCTCTGGCGCAGATGTACGTCCAGCAGGAGCGTTACCAGGAAGGTCTGGACATGCTGAACCGCTGGTTCGAGCTGTCCGAGAATCCCGCTCCGGAGCCCTACGTGCTGAAGGCCCAGATCCATTACCAGATGCAGCAGTACGAGGAGGGTATCGAGCCGATCCAGACGGCGATGGAGATCGCGCAGCGGCAGAACAAGGAGATCGAGGAGGGCTGGTATCAGCTGTTGAACGTCTTCTACTTCGAGCTCGAGAACTACCCGAAGGTTATCGAGACGCTGACGATCCTGGTCGAGAACTGGCCGAAGAAGGACTATCTGGTCCAGCTGGCCGGCATGTACGGCCAGGAAGGGCAGGAGATGCGTCAGCTCGCGCTGTACGAGGCCGCTTACGAGGCGGACTGGCTGACGCGCGGTCAGGAAGTCGTGAATCTGGCGCAGATGCTGCTGCAGGCCGAGATCCCGTACAAGGCGGCCGTGCTGCTCGAGCGCGGGCTCGAGGACGGCTCCATCGAGTCCTCCGAGCAGAACTGGCGCCTGTTGTCGCAGGCCTGGCAGCTGGCTCAGGAGGATGAGAAGGCGATTCCGGCGCTGACCCGGGCCGCCGAGCTTGCGGAGGACGGCGAGCTGAACGTCCGACTGGCGCAGTCGCACGCGAACCTCGCGAACTGGGAAGACTGCATCGAAGCCTCGCGCACCGGTCTGCAACGCGGCGGCCTGAGTCGCCCCGACCAGGCCAACCTGCTGCTCGGCAACTGCCTCGCGGAGCTGAAGCGTTACGAGGAGGCGCGTGCCGCGTTTCAGGCCGCTGCCCGCGATGAGCGCAGCCGTTCCGGAGCCGAGCAGTGGCTCCAGTACATCCAGAGCGAGCAGGAGCGCGAGGAGCAGATTCGGCAGGCCATGAACCGCGGCGCCTAGGAGCAGCAGCCAAATGACGATCAAGGTAGGGGACAGGATGCCCAAAGGGCAGTTCATGGTCATGGGTGAGAACGGCCCCGAGCCGCTGTCCACCGATGACCTCTTCTCGGGCAAGAAGGTGGTGCTGTTCTCGGTGCCCGGCGCGTTCACGCCGACGTGCTCGGCCAAGCATCTGCCGGGGTTCGTCGACAACGCCGATCAGCTCAAAGCCCGCGGCGTGGACACGATCGCCTGCATGGCCGTCAACGACGTGTTCGTCATGTCGGCCTGGGGGAAGAGCGGCAACGTCGGCGACAAGGTCGTGATGCTGGCCGACGGCAACGGCGAATACGCGAAGGCACTGGGTCTCGAGATGGACGCCAGCAAGTTCGGCATGGGCACGCGCGGCCAGCGCTTTTCGGTGATCGTGAACGACGGCGTGGTCGAGCAGGTGAACGTCGAGCCGCCCGGCCAGTTCGGCGTCAGCTCGGCGGAGACGGCGCTGCAGCAGCTCAGCTGAGCGGCCCGGTCTCTTTTCGCTATCGGTTCGGGGCGCTGATCAGGCGCCCCGATTGCGTTTCACGGGGTCGAAACCGCGGAGGCCGGTCAGCGGCGGCGTTGCTCGAGCGCGGCGATCAGCGCCGGCACCGCCTCGAAGACGTCCGCCACGAGGCCGATGTCGGCGATCTCGAAAATCGGTGCCTCCGGATCCCTGTTCACGGCCACGATCGTCCGCGCGTCCTTGATGCCGGTCAGGTGCTGAATCGCGCCTGAGATGCCGAGCGCGACGTACAGATCCGGAGCGATGACCTTCCCCGTCTGCCCGACCTGCAGGTCGTTCGAGGCATAGCCGGCGTCGACGGCGGCGCGCGACGCGCCGACCGCGGCGCCGAGCTTCTCCGCGAGTTGCTCGACGAGCGCGAAGTTCTCCGCGCTGCCGAAGGCGCGGCCGCCGGCGACGACGCGCGAGGCCGTCTGCAGATCGGGCCTGTCGGCCTGCTGGGCTTTCAGCTCGACGAACAGGGTGTGCCGCGGCAAATCGGCGCTCGTCTCGCGCTGCTCGATCGGTGCGGGCGACGAGGCGGCGGGGGAGGGCCTATAGGACGCCGCGCGGACAGTGCCGACCAGCATGCCGTCCGGTTCGCACTCGACCGTCTCGATTACGTTGCCTGCGTAGGCGGGCCGCCGGAAGCGATACGGAGCCTCTACGGCCATGATGTCGCTGATCTGGCCGACTCCGAGGAGCGCCGCGACGCGAGGCATCAGATCCTTCCCGAACGTCGTCGAGGGTCCGAGCACGTGGGAGTACTCCCGCGCCGTGTCGACGATCTGCGGCGCGAGAACTGCTGCGACGGCGTGCGCGTTGGCGGGGTCTGCGATCGCAAGCACCCGGGTCACGCCTTCGATGCCGGCGGCCTGCCCGCCGAGGCGGGCCGCCGAGTCCGGATCCCCGGCGAAAACCACGACGTCGACGGCTTCAGGCTCCATCTGCGCGGCACAGGCCACGCATTTGGCCGTGCTCTGCAACACGCTCGAGCCGTCGTGCTCGGCGACGATCAGCACACGCGCCATCACAGCACTCCTTTCTCGTCGAGCGCCGCGACCAGCTGCTCCGCCGTGTCGACCTGGATGCCGCGCCCGCGGCGCGGCGGCTCCTCGACGCGGACGACCCGGAAGCGCCGGCCGGCGTCGACTCCCAGCTCACCGAGCGGCACGACGTCGAGCGGCTTGCGTTTCGCCTTCAGGATCTCCGGCAGCTTCACGTAGCGTGGCTCGTTGAGCCTCAGATCCGTCGTCACGACGGCGGGCAGATCCACGTCGAGCACCTCGAGTCCGGCGTCCACTTCCCGCTCGACGCGTGCCGATTCGCCGGACAGCACGATGCTGGACGCGAACGTCGCCTGGGGGCGACCCCACAGCGCCGCGAGCATCTGTCCCGTCTGGTTGTTGTCGCCGTCGATGGCCTGCTTGCCGAGCAGGACCAGCATTGGCGCTTCGCGCTGCACGACGGCGTGAAGGGTCTGCGCCACGGCGAGCGGCTCGAGGCTCGTGCCGGTCTCGACGAGCACGGCGCGGTCGGCGCCCATGGCGAGCCCCGTCCGCAGCTGCTGCTGCCAGTCGGAGGAGCCGACGGCGCAGACGACGACCTCGTCCGCGTCGCCACGTTCCCTGATCCGCAGCGCTTCCTCGAGCGCGATCTCGTCGAACGGATTTACGCTCATCTTGACGCCGTCGGTGACGACGCCGGTACGCTCGTTGTCGACCCGCACGCGAACGTTGTAGTCGACGACCCGCTTGATGCAGACCAGAATCCTGCGCGGCGCGTCGGTCATCCCTTCGGGGCTCCCTGCCAGGCGTCAAAGGACGGAATTTTACCGGACAGCGGGGCAGCGCGCTTCCTCGCCCGGTCCTCCCGAGGCAGAATAGCTTCTTTTTATCCAGGTATGAGCCCGTGTCACGCCAGACCCACGTCTTCGAACCGAGCCTGCAGCTGAAGGACGTCCGCTACGAGATCCGCGGCAAGCTCGCGCGGCGGGCCCAGGAGCTCGAGCGGCAGGGCTACGAGATCATCTCCCTGAACATCGGCAACCCCGGCCTGTTCGGCTTTCGCACGCCGGAGACGATGCGCCTCGCGATGATCGAGAACCTCGGCGCGGCGGAGCCGTACTGCAACCAGAAGGGCATCTTTCCGGCCCGCGAAGCCGTCGTCATGCAGCAGCAGGAGCGCGGCGTGTTCGACACGACGGCGGAGCACGTCTTCATGGGCAACGGCGTCAGCGAGCTGATCGACCTGACGCTTCGAGCGCTGCTGAACACGGGCGACGAAGTCCTGATTCCGAGCCCGGATTATCCGCTGTGGACGGCCGCGACCGTGCTGAACGGCGGACGCGCCGTCTATTACCCCTGCCCGGAAGAGCGCGAATTCAATCCGGACCTGGAAGCGATAGAAAGGCTGATCACGCCGCGCACGAGGGCGCTGGTCGTCATCAACCCGAACAATCCGACCGGCGCGGTGTATCGCCGCGATTGCCTCGAGGCCCTCGCACGCATCGCCGAAAGGCACGGCATCGTGATGCTCAGCGACGAGATCTACGATCAGATGCTGTACGACGGCGCCGAGTTCGTGCCGATGGCGACGTTGTGCCGCGAGACGCTGTGCGCGACCTTCGGCGGGCTGTCCAAGGTCTACCGCGCATGCGGCTACCGCGTGGGATGGGTCGCGTTCAGCGGCACGCTCGAGC
>JAFGNC010000311.1 GCA_016927175.1 Gammaproteobacteria bacterium
GACGAACCTGACCGACGAGGAGTGGTACCGCCAGAAGATCATCTTCACGGCGATCGGCGCCCCCGCCAACATCGGTCAGCCGGCACCGCCGCGCGAGTGGTACATGTCCCTGAACAAGCGGTTCTGAAGCTTGCCTTGGGGCCCTTCATCAGAGACTGGAAGACAACGTCAGTGCAGCCGTTCAGGGGAGAGGTTCGTATGTTGAGACGCCGCACAGTTCTGGGTTCCGCGCTGGCCGCGGCGGCAGCTTCGGTCATGCCGAAGGCTTCCGGCAAGGTCATCACGCCGCCGTTCAATCTGTTCGACGCGCACGGCCATTTCTACACCAACGACGTCGAGAAATATCCGTTCCAGGCCGAGGGCTCGCGCTACGGTCCCGAAATCATGATCGCGAAGGCGATGGCGCGCCCGATGACGCCCGAGGTGGTGTTCAGGGTCTGGGGCGAGAACTGGATCGAGATGGGCCTCGGCGTCGGGTACAACAGCACCTATTCCACCGATAACAGCTACCTGCTGGATATGGCGGCGAAGTATCCGAACCGCATCCTGCCGGTCGTGATCCTCTCTGCGACCGATCGGTCGACACCGGCGGCGCTCGAGCGCATGGCTCGGGAAAACCGGATCATCGGACCCCGCTTCACAGGCATTGCGAACAGGGAAACCGGGGAGTTTTCCTTCCTCAGCGACGCCGCCACCGGCGCCTGGGAAGCCTGCAACAGCCTGGGACTCGCGATCACGCTGATGCCGCTCGGCCGGCAAGTGCCGGACGCGATGCAGAGGGTGGCCGAGCTCGCCGACCGCTACCCGAACGTCAACATCGTGCTCGACCACATCGGCTTCCCGACTCCCGAGATCAGCCCGAACTGGGGGCTGACGCCGCAGCACGTCGCGCTCGCGCAGCACGACAATGTCTACTACAAATTGACGACGCTGCTCCTCGACCAGCTGAACGATGCGAATGTCCCCACCGATCAGTTCATGTTGCACATGGTCAAGACGTACGGCGCCGATCACTTCGTCTGGGGCACCGACATCGGCAACAGCGAAGGCTGGGTCAGCGATTTCGTGCAGGACGCGCTGTACTCGGCGAGGATGCTGCCCCTCGAGCAGCAGAAGGCAATCTTCTACGATACGGCGAAGCGGATATTCGTGCCGGGCGGGCGGGGTGCCACCTGACCCGATCCGCGGACGCGGAAACCGCCATCGCTCAATCTGGCCGGCGACCGCGATGCCGAGCACCCACGCTCAGTCTCGCGAACGACCGCGATAACGACAAAGCGGGTCACGCAGCGATATGGGCCTTTCCGAGGCCGTCGGGCGCCAGGGACGGCGCCCGACGAGCGGCAAGGATGCGATTTCCCGCGTGCCTCGGAAAGGCCCATATCGCTGCGTGACCCGCATCGCCGCCACGAAACGAAGCGGCAGTTCGGACTTTTTTGTATTACTAGTCGTCGAGTTTCGGGTTGGTGGGCGGCGTGCCCCCGAGGAAGAGACTGCGGAACGTTCGCGAGGCGTACAGCCAGCGTCCGTCCGGCTGGCGCTCCACCTCGTCGGTGACGAGGGCGATGTTGATCGGCGGGTGGGTCGGCAGAACGGGCTCACCGTCGGCGGCGTAGAGCAGCAGATACCAGGTGGACGTTGCGCGGGCGTCGCTTTCCACGTTCAGCCGGAAATTCGTGAAGGCGTGCACGGCCACGCGCGGGCCGCGGTTCACGCGCCAGGCGTAGAACTCCTGGATCTTCGCCCGACCGCGGTAGACGGCCTCGCCGCCGTCGAACACGGCGTCCTCGGTGTAGTAACGGCCGGCGTTGCGGCCCCAGTTGGTGTCGACGTCGTGCCAGTACTCAGCGAGCTGGTTCTCGAGCTTCAGGCGAAGCAGCAGCGACTCTTGCTCGTTCATTGGTTCTCTCCGTGTCAGCCTTGCTGGTGTCCTTTTGCCCGACGGTCGCGAGGTCGCGTCCCGCGGTTTCCGGCAAGAGCAGCGTGGCGATAATGGCGCAGGAGACGCCGGCGATGCCCATGATCATCATCGCGACGCTCAACGGCGTGAAGGCGGCCACGAATGCCACGCCCTGTATGAAAATGAAAGTCGAGGCTCTACCGAAGTTGTAGGCGAACGATTGCCCGTTCGCGCGTATCTCGGTCGGGAAGAGCTCGGAGAAGTACGGCCCGAACGAGGCATAGATCCCGAACTGGAAGAAGCCGTAGACGATCCCGGCCGGCAGCAGCGTCCAGGCCGAGCTGCCGAGCGGCGCATACAGATAGAACGTGACCGCGAGGATGAATCCGACGCCGAACATGCGGAAGATCATTCGCCGCCCGACGCGATCGCTGAGATAGGCATTGGCGATGAAGCCCATGAAGCCGCCGAGGCTGTTGAACAGCACATAGATGCCCGCCGCGGCCGCGGACAGCCCGCGCTCGCTTTGCAGGAAGGTCGTCAGATAGTTGCTGACCGCGTAGCCCGCGCCCTGTGCCCCCAGCGCAAGGAGAGAGGCCAGCGCCGTGATGCGCAGGATGCCGGGGTGGAAGATCGCGAGAATCGAGACCTTGCGCCCTTCCGCCTCGGCTTTGGCCTTGGCCGCGCGGTAGATCTCCGAGTCGTCGTCCTTGCGGCGCACGAAGAAGATCAGCACGGCCGGCGTCAGGCCGATCCAGAAGACGACGCGCCAGCCCCAGTCGGGCGGAAAGAGCGCGACGACCGGCCCCGCGAGAAGCGCCGCGAGTCCGGATCCGATCGCCGCGCCGCTGTGTACCGTGCCGAGGGTCTTGCCGCGGTGCTTCGGCGCGACCATCTCGCCGAGCAGCACGGCGCCGACCGCCCATTCCGCCCCGAAGCCGAGCCCCTGCAGCACGCGGATCACGAGCAGTTGCTCGTAGGTTTGCGCGAAGCCGCTCAGGAACGAGAAGAACGAGAACCACAGAATCGTGATCTGCAGCATTCGCGCCCGGCCGAACCGGTCCGACAGCCAGCCGCCCGCCCACCCGCCGATCGCGGAGGCGAAGTAGTTGGCGCTCGCGATTGCCCCGGCCTGCGCGAGACTCATGCCGAAGGCGGTGATCAGGATCGGGATCAGATACTGATAGACGAAGCCGTCCATCGCATCGAGCGCCCAGGCGGCCGAGCAGGTCCAGAAGACCCGCTTCACCTTCGCGGTGGACTCGGCGTACCAGCCGAGCGGACCGCCGCGCGGGGTGGCCGCAGGCGCAGCTTCTCGCGTGACGCTGCTCTCCGCCATTACAGAGCCTCCTTGTAGATGCGGCATGCATCTTCGTGCGTGACGACGCGCACATTGTTGTCGAGCAGACGCGTCACGGCCATCGCGCCGTCCGCCATGCGCGGGATGGACTCGGGCCGGACGCCATGCTCCGCGAGGCGCATCGGCACGCCGCACTGCCGGCACAGATCCTCGACGAGCGCGAGGCCCCAGCGGGCCACGGCCTCCTCCGAGCCCTGCCCCGCCGCACCCATCGCGCGGCCGATGTCGGCATAGCGGGCCGTTGCCGCGGGCAGGTTGAAGGCGAGCACGTGGGGGAGCAGCACGGCGTTCGAGACGCCGTGCGGCACCTGGAACTCGCCGGCGAACGGATAGGCGAGCGCGTGCACGGCGGCGGTGTTGACCGGCCCGAGGCACATGCCGCCGTAGAGGCTGCCGCGGGCCATGTCGGTGCGGGCGGCGATGTTCTTTCCGTCGGTCACGGCCGTCAGCAGGCTGCCGCTGATCAGGCGGATGCCTTCCAGCGCGAAGCTGTCGACGAGCGGGTGGGCGAAGCGGTTCGCGTAAGACTCGATGCAGTGCGTCAGCGCATCGAGACCCGTCGAGGCGGTGACGCTCGGCGGCATCGTCAGCGTCAGCAGCGGATCGACGTACGCGGCGTCCGGGACCAGGTGCGGGCTGATGACGCCCTTCTTCAGATGGTCACTCTGATCGAGCAGGATCGCGATGGGCGACACCTCGCTGCCGGTGCCGGCCGTGGTCGGCACGCAGGCGAGCCACAGTGCCCGCCCCTCGAGCCTGCCGATGCCGCCGACGTCCTGCAGCTGCTGCGCGCCGTCGGCCAGAGCCGCCACGAGCTTCGCCAGATCCATGACGCTGCCGCCGCCGACGCCGATCACCGCATCGGCGGCGGTGGCGCGCGCATGCGCCACCGCCGCGTCGAAATCCGCAACGCTCGGCTCGCGTTCCGGCGTCTCCCAGATGCCGGCGCCCACGCCCGCCTTTCTGATCTCGCTCGCGAGCGCCTCCGCGTGACAGCGGATCGGCGGCGTCGTCAGGATCAGGGTCCGCCGCAGGTCGCGCGCCGCGAGCGCGTCGGCGGCCTGCCGCGCGACGCCGGGGCCGAAAGCGAGCTCGCCGACCTGCGTCAGGCGGACCGTCTCTTTCGCCACACTCGCATCTCCCGAAGACCGTCAGTCGCGCCGAATGTGCCACGACGTGCCGCGGCGAACTTGCCCGGACCGGAATCGAATTCGCCCATTTCGCCGAAGCCGGCGCCCTGTATGATGCGGAAGTGAAGATCGTCCATGTCGAGACCGGGCGGCACCTCTACGGCGGCGCGCGTCAGGTGCGTTACCTGATCGATGGCCTGGCGCGGCTCGGTGTCGGTAACGTGCTGCTTTGCCCGAAGGGCGCGGCGATCGCGCGCGAGGATCTGCCGGCGGAGATCGTCGAGCTGCGGCTCGGCGGCGATCTCGACACCGGGTCCGTTCGCCGCATGCGCGATGCGTTCGCCGCCCGACGCGCGGATCTCGTGCACGTGCACTCGCGGCGCGGGGCGGACGTCTTCGCCGGCCTCGCCGCATCGGCCGGCCGCTGGCCCGCGGTGCTGACCCGGCGCGTGGACGCCGACGAGTGGGCGCCGTGGGCGCGGCTGAAATACTCGCGCTACGCGGCGCTGATCGCGATCTCGAGCGCCATCGAGCGCCAGCTGGTCGCCGGCGTGGGCCTTTCCCCGAAGCGCGTGTTCCTGGTCCCGAGCGGCGTGGACACGGGCACGTTCGCGCCGAGCTCCGATGCTCGCGGGCGGCTCGTCGACGCGCTCGGGCTGCGCGGCGACGCCGTGCTGATCGGCGTCGTCGCGCAGCTGATCTCTAGGAAGGGGCACACGACCTTGCTCGACGCGGTCGCGCGGCTGCCTGGCAGCGGTGACGGCGTCGAGCTGCTGCTGTTCGGCCGCGGCCCGCTCGCGCAACGGATCGAGCGCGACGCGGCGGCCCGAAACCTGAGTGCCCGCGTCAGGCTGGTCGGGTTCCGCGACGATCTGGACCGGCTGCTGCCGGGCCTCGACGTCGTCGCGCATCCGGCGTCGCGCGAGGGGCTCGGGCTCGCGGTGCTCGAGGCGATGAGCGCCGGCGTGCCGGTCGCGGTGTCGGCCGCGGGCGGCTTGACGGATGTCGTCGAGGACGGCGTGAGCGGGTTGCTCGTGCCGCCGGACGATGCGGCCGCGTGGAGCGACGCGCTGCTTCGGCTGATCGAGGATCCGGCGCTGCGCCGTCGCCTCGGCGCGGCCGGGCGGGCACGGATCGAGCAGTCTTTCTCGGTCGAGCAGATGCTCGTCGGGAACGTCGACGTTTATCGCGCCGTGCTCGGCGACGCGCTGCCGCTGCAGAGCCGACACGGTTGACCGGCGCGCCGTCCTGTCGCCATATGGCTCCCGTGGAGGCACGCGAATGACGCTGACGCGTAACGGCGCCCTGACGGATCGGGCGCTCGAGACTCTGGCGCGCCGGGCCGGCGAGGCGCTCGGGCGGCGCGGCTGGACCGCGGCGACGGCCGAGTCGTGCACGGGCGGCTGGGTCGCGAAGGCGCTGACCGACGTGCCGGGCAGCTCCGGATGGTTCGGCACCGGCTTCGTCACGTATTCGAACTCGGCCAAGCAGGCGCTGCTGGCCGTCCCGGCCCCCATGCTCGACGAGCACGGCGCGGTCAGCGAGGAGGTCGTCCGGCACATGGCCGCGAGCGCCCGCCGGCAGGCGCAGGCGGACGTCGCCGTCGCGATCAGCGGCGTCGCGGGGCCTGGCGGCGGGACCGCGGCGAAGCCGGTCGGCACCGTCTGGTTCGCCTGGGCCGATCCCGCGGGCGTCGAGGCGCAACGGCGGCGTCTGGACGGCGATCGGGACGCGGTCCGCAGGCAGAGCGTCGCCGTGGCGTTGGAAGGCCTGATCGAGCGCGTGGAGCGGGAGGGCCGATGAGCGGCGGCGAACGCGGCCGCGACGGCCACGAGCCCGCCGGGCGGCCGGCCTCGCCGGAGGATCCTGAGCGCCCGGAGTCGGCGGAGTCGGCGGAGTCGGCGCAAGACGAGGCCGCGTCGCGCCGCCGCCGCGTCTTTTTCGCGCTGTGGCCGGACGAGTCGACGCGCGGCGCGATCTCGAGGGCGAGCCGTAAAGCCGTGCGGCTGTCCGGCGGGCGGCCGACGGCGAAGCGGAATCTGCACATCACCGTCGCGTTCCTGGGGCACGTGGACCCGGACGCGCTCGAGCGCGCGGCGAGCGTGCCGCCGGTCGAGACGGGGCCATTCGAGCTCGTGCTGGACCGGCTCGGCTATTTCAGGGAGGCGCGCGCGCTGTGGCTCGGACCCTCCGAGATGCCGCCGGCGCTGGCGGCCCTCGAGCAGTCGCTGTGGGACGGGCTCGAGCAGGCCGGGTTCGAGCGGGAGCCGCGCATCTACCGGCCGCACCTGACGCTCGCCCGCCGCGCGCGCGGCGTCGACGAGACGGTGCCGCCGGTGCACTGGAACGCGTCGGCGCTGACGCTCGTCGAGTCCATCGCGCTGCCGCGCGGCGTCCACTACGAGCCGCTGCAGGACTGGCCGCTCTAATAAAAAGGGTCAGA
>JAFGNC010000312.1 GCA_016927175.1 Gammaproteobacteria bacterium
ATGGGACCCCGCTCGCGTGCCTGATGATCGACGTGGATCATTTCAAGCGCGTCAACGACGAATACGGCCACCTGACCGGCGACGGCGTGCTGAGCCAGGTCGCGCGCAGGATCGACGCCGAAGTCCGCAGCAGCGACGTCTCCGCGCGCTACGGGGGCGAGGAGTTCATCATCGTGCTGCCGGGGACGGACGCCGGCGCGGGCCGGGCCCTCGCGGAGCGGATCCGCCGGGCGGTGGCCGCCGAGACATTCAGGTTATCCTCGGGCGGCTCCCTGGATGTGACGGTGTCGATCGGCGTGGCGGAGCTCGCCGCCGGGCCGGGCCGCCGGGACGGGAGTCCGGCCGAGGCGGGCGAAGCGCTGATCGCGACGGCGGACCGGGCACTGTACGCCGCCAAGGCGGGCGGAAGAAATCTGGTCGTCGTGGCAGATCAGGACTAATATAATCATGAGCTTAGTGGGCTTGGAGGCGAAAGCGGGACGCATGCGCCCCGCAGACGAGTCCATGGATTTCATCGACGAACAGGGGTTTCGCGCGAACGTCGGCATCATCCTGACCGACGGCGAGGGCCGCGTGCTGATCGCCGGCCGCCGCGGTCGCAGCGGCTGGCAGTTCCCGCAGGGCGGCATCCGGCCGGACGAGTCGAGCGAATGCGCGATGTACAGGGAGCTGCGCGAAGAGGTCGGGCTCGAGCGCGGCGACGTCGAGCTGATCGGCGCGACGCGCGGCTGGCTGCATTACCGCCTACCCGAACGCTACATTCGGCACGAACGAAAGCCTTTGTGCGTGGGTCAGAAGCAGCAGTGGTTCCTGCTGCAGCTGACGACGGACCCGGTGCGCCTGCGCTTCGATCTGTGCGAAGAGCCGGAGTTCGACCGGTGCCGCTGGGTCGATTACTGGCGCCCGGTCAAGGAAGTCATCTATTTCAAGAGGCTCGTTTACGTCCGCGCACTGACGGAGCTCGGGCCGCTGGCGTTCCCGGAAGGCGGCCCGCCGGCGCCGCCGTCGTGGTGGCCGCGGCGCTGGCAACGCGCGCTGAACGCGCGCTGAGCGTGCTGTGATGCCGCTCTTTGTGCCGCCGCGGCGCAGCTGCCAGAATGCGCCGACCATGCATGACACGGCGCGCATAAGATGAGGCTTCCGGGCCGACGGCCGTCTGTGCTCGCGATTCTCGTCGCGATCCTGATCCCCGCCGGCGCGTACCTGTTCTTCGAGCTCGGCCGCTACGAAGCCGGTTACTCGATGCTCGACCGGCAGCGCGAGGTCGAAGCTCTTCAGCGCGAAGCGGCGTCGAGCCAGCGGACCGTCGAAGAGCTGAAGCGGCAGGTCGCGATCCTCGAGACCTCCAGGGACATCGACCGCGAGACCTACGCGCAGGTCGAGTCGAGCCTGACGGAGCTCGAGGCCAAGCTGCAGGCTCAGGAGGAGGAGCTCGCGTTCTACCGCGGCATCATCTCGCCTCCCGACGGCGTGCCCGGGCTCAGGATCCAGAGCCTCGAGGTCGATTCGGCGGGGGTCGAGCAGCGCTACGTGCTGCGGCTCGTGCTGATGCAGGCCGTCGTTCACAACCGGGCGGTCCGCGGCGTAGTAACATTGCGGGTCGCGGGCACGCGCGACGGCACGGCGATGACCCTGCCGCTCGACCAGATCGCGGCCGACGAAACCGGCGAGATAGAGTTCGGGTTCCGCTATTTCCAGGGCCTCGAGCGCACGATCGAGCTGCCCGTCGGGTTCGAGCCGGTAACGGTCGAAGTGGAAGTGCGGCCGACCGAGCCGCGGGACGATTCGCTGACGCGCAGCTTCGACTGGGCGGCGGTCAGCGGCGAAGGCAACGGAGTATGACCTGATGCTGCGATCGAGGAAGCGCAAACAGCCGGCGATCGGCACGTTGATAGGAGGCGGCGCGCGCGTGCACGGCGACATCGAGTTCGCGGGCGGCATCCACATCGACGGCTTCGTCAAAGGCAATGTCGTTGCGGCAGACGAGCCGGGCTCGTCCGTCAGCATCAGCGAGCGCGGCTGCGTCGAAGGGACGGTCAGCGCGGCGCAGGTTCTGCTGAACGGCACGGTCAACGGCGACGTGCTCGCGGCGGAGCGCGTCGAACTCGGCCCGCGGGCACGGGTCATAGGTAACGTACGCTACTCGCTGATCGAGATGGCCGTCGGCGCCGAGGTCAACGGCAAGCTGATCCACGACAGCGAACGGCGAGCGGTCGAGGAGACCGCCGACGCCGGCGACGGGCCGTTGCAGAGCGTCGATGCAGTCGTCGAATAGGCACTGGGAGAACACGCATCATGACCGAACCGCGCTGGGCGGGGCAGGAACCGCCGCTGAATTTCACGGATGCGGCGGCCCGTAAGGTCGGGCAGCTGATCGAGAGCGAAGGCAATCCGGATCTGAAGCTCCGCGTCTATATCCAGGGAGGCGGATGCTCCGGCTTCCAGTACGGCTTCACGTTCGACGAGGACGTGCAGGAAGGCGACACCGAGATCGAGAATGCCGGAGTCACGCTGCTCGTCGATCCGATGAGCGTACAGTACCTGCAGGGCGCCGAGATCGATTACCGCGAGGACCTGTCCGGCGCGCAGTTCATCATCCGCAACCCCAATGCGACCACGACCTGCGGCTGCGGATCCTCGTTCGCCGTCTGACGGCGCCACGGCCCCGCCGCGGTCGCCGCTGCGTCCGTTGCGGCGCGGCTGACAGCTCGCCCGCCGCGCACCGACCCCGACAGTGGAACCGAGCGCCGACCCCTCCAGCGAAGTCATCGCCGCCGTCGACCTCGGGTCGAACAGCTTTCACATGATCGTCGCGCGGCTGCACCACGGGCAGCTCGCCGTCGTCGACCGGCTCCGCGAGATGGTCAGGCTGGCCTCGGGCCTCAGCGCCCAGGGCGATCTCGACGACGACAGCCAGCAGCGCGCGCTCGACTGCCTGCGGCGCTTCGGGCAGCGGCTGCGCGACATGCAGGCGCACCAGGTCCGCGTCGTCGGCACCAGCGCGCTGCGGCGCGCGCGCCACGCGGACGCCTTTCTCGCCGCGGCCGAAGCCGCGCTCGGTCACCCCGTCGAGGTCATCTCCGGGGTCGAGGAGGCGCGCCTGATCTATCTCGGCGTATCGCGGCATGCCGACCGCGGGCCCGGCACGACGCTGGTCGTCGACGTGGGCGGCGGCAGCACGGAGCTGATCGTCGGCGAAGGCGACGAGCCGCGGCGCCTCGAGAGCCTGAAGATCGGCTGCGTCGGCATCAGCGAGCAGTTCTTCGACGGCGGGCGGCTCAGTCAGCGGCGGTTCGACCGGGCCCGCCTCGAGGTGCGGCGCGAGCTGCGCGCCGCGGCAGGAGCCTTCAAGCGGCTCGGCTGGACGCACGCGATCGGCTCCTCCGGAACGGTTCGGACGGCCGGTGACGTCGCTCAGGCGCTCGGCGCCGCCGACCGCGGCGTCACGCCGCAGGCGCTCGACGGCATCATCGGGCGCATGATCGACGCGCGCCGCCTGTCCGCGCTGAAGCTGCCGGGGCTCGGTCCCGACCGCGCGCCGGTCTTTGCCGGGGGCGTCGCGATACTGGCCGAGGTCATGAGCGAGCTCGGGATCGAGCGGCTCGAGGTCAGCGAAGGGGCGCTGCGAGAGGGCCTCCTGTACGACATCCTCGGCCGCCTTCGGCACGACGACGCGCGGGAGGTGTCGGTGCGCGCGATGCAGCGCCGTTACCACGTCGATCAGGAGCAGGCAGAGCGCGTCGCCGCGACGGCGGAGCTGCTGCTGTCGAAAGTCGACCGCTCATGGGCGCTCGGCGAGCCGCGTTACGGGCAGCTGCTGCGATGGGCGGCGGCGTTGCACGAGGTCGGTCTCGACATCGCTCATTCGAAATACCACCAGCATGGCGGATATTTGCTGGCGCACGCGGACATGCCGGGCTTCGTGCGCCTCGAGCAGCAGCTGTTGGCGACGCTGGTGGCGTCTCATCGCCGCAAGCTCGACATGCTGACGATCGAGCGGCTGCCCGCGAGCTGGCGCCTGCCCTTGTCGAGGCTGATCGTGCTGCTGCGGCTCGCCGTGCTGCTGAACCGCGGCCGAAGCGGCGCCGATGTCGACGAGCTTTGCGTCGAGACCGGCGAGCGGGCGCTGACCCTGGAGCTGCCGGAGCAGTGGTTCGAGCGCAATCCGCTGACGCACGCGGACCTCGATCAGGAGCGCCTGTGGCTCGAAGCGGCCGGTTTCGATCTGCGGCTCGGCACGCTCCCGCGTCAGGAAGCTTCCGCCAGCTGATCGAGCAGGCTCGCCTGCGCGGAGACCGCGGTCTCGCCGTCAGGGGGCCGGATCAGCGTGTAGCCGCCGTCCGCGCCGAGCTCCCAGGCCTGCGTATTGTCGGCGAGGTACAGCTCGAGATCGGCGATCAGCCGCCTTTTCATGGCCGCGTCCAGGATCGGGAACATGATCTCGATGCGCCTGAAGAAATTCCGATCCATCCAGTCCGCGCTCGCGCAGAAGACGTCTTCGCTGCCGAGATTGCGGAAGTAGTAGCACCTCGAGTGCTCGAGAAAGCGCCCGACGACCGAACGCACGCGAATGTTGTCGGAGATGCCTGCAATCCCCGGCCGCAGGCAGCAGATGCCCCGAACGATCAGCTCCACCTGCACGCCGGCGATCGATGCCTCGTACAGCGCGCGAATCACCTCGGGCTCGACCAGCGCGTTCAGCTTCGCGACGATCCGGCCCCCCTTGCCCGCCGCGGCATGGCGCGTCTCCCGCCGGATCATCGCCAGCAGCCGCTCGTGCAGATTGAACGGGGACTGCGACAGCAGCGCCAGCTCCCGCGTCCTCATCAGGCTCGTCAGCTGCATGAAGACCTGGTGCACGTCCTCGCCGAGCAGCTCGTTCGAGGACAGCAGGCCGTAATCGGTGTACTGCCGCGCCGTCTTCGGGTGGTAGTTGCCGGTGCCGAGGTGGACGTAGCGCCGCAGTCTGCCGCGCTCGCGGCGGACCACGAGCGTCATCTTGCAATGCGTCTTGTAGCCGACGACGCCGTAGACGACGTGCGCGCCGGCCTCCTGCAGCTTGCTCGCGAGCTCAATGTTGGCGGCCTCGTCGAACCGCGCGCGCAGCTCGATCATGACCGTCACTTCCTTGCCGGCCTTGGCCGCGGACACGAGGCTCTCGACGAGCTGCGAGTCGGGCGTCGTCCGGTACAGCGTCTGCTTGATCGCCAGCACGCCGGGATCGGTCGCGGCGCGGTACACGAGATCGGCGACCGGGCCGAAAGACTCGAACGGATGGTGCAGCAGCACGTCCCGTTTCGAGATCCCGTCGAACGGGGAGACGTTGACCAGCTCTTTCGGCAGACCCGGCGTGAACGGCGGGTACTTCAGCTCCTCGCGCTCGATCAGGTCGTAGACCGCCGTCAGGCGGTTCAGGTTGACGGGGCCCGACACTCTGTAGTGGTCCGCCGGCGTGAGCTGGAAGTGCCTCAGCAGATACTCCGCGAGCTCCTCCGTGCAGTCGTGCGCGGTCTCGAGCCTGACGGCGGCGCCGTAGCGGCTCTCGAACAGCTCGCCCTCGAGCGCCCGCATCAGGTCGTCGACGTCCTCGGGGTCGACGTACAGGTCGCTGTTGCGCGTGACCCGGAACTGGTAGCAGCCGTCGATCTCCATACCGGTGAACAGCTGCCCGACGAATGCGTGAATGACGGAGGACAGGAAGACGAAGTGCGTCTCGCCCGACTCGACGAGCTCGGCGGGCAGCTGCATCAGGCGGGGCAGCGACCGCGGGGCCTGCACGATCGCGCGGTGGCACGGCCGCCCGAACGCGTCCCTGCCGTGCAGGCTGACGATGAAGTTCAGGCTCTTGTTCAGAATGCGCGGGATCGGCCGGGTCGGGTCCAGCGTGGTCGGGCTCAGCACCGGAATGATCTCGGTGTGGAAGTACTGCTCGAGCCAGTCGCGCTGGCCGTCGGTCCATTCGTCGCGGCGGACGAAGCGGATGCCTTCGGCGCCGAGCGCGGGGATCAGCTCGTCGTTCAGCACGCGGTATTGCTCGGCCACGATGCTGGCCGTCTTGTCGGCGATGCGGCGCAGCACCTCCGCCGGCGTCAGGTTGTCCGGCCCGGCAGGCGCGGAGCTGACCTCCATACGCTGCTTCAGCCCCGCCACGCGGATCTCGAAGAACTCGTCGAGGTTCGTG
>JAFGNC010000313.1 GCA_016927175.1 Gammaproteobacteria bacterium
CCCCGATGCGCTCGTCCAGGTACTCCCGGACCCGATCGGCGGCGACGCGTGCCTGCTCGCAGCTGTCGCGGTCCCGGATCGTCACGGTGCCGTCGGCGAGCGTGTCCCCGTCGACCGTGATGCAGAACGGCGTGCCGGCCTCGTCCTGCCGCCGATAGCGGCGGCCGATAGCGCCTTTCTCGTCGTAGAAGACGTTGAAGCTGCGGCGCAGCGCACGATACAGATCGAGCGCCGCCTCGGGCATGCCTTCCTTCCTGACCAGCGGGAAGACCGCCGCCTTCACCGGCGCGAGCCGCGGATGCAGCTTCAGCACGGTCCGCGGCTCGCCGCCCACCTCGTCCTCCGCGTAGGCGTCGCACAGGAACGCGAGCGCACCGCGATCGGCGCCGGCCGACGGCTCGATCACGTGCGGCAGAAACTTCCGCTTCTCGGGATCCGGCTCCAGATCGTCGACGTAGCGCAGATCCTTGCCGCTCGCCTCCATGTGGCGCCGCAGGTCGAAGTCCGTACGGTTGGCGATCCCTTCGAGCTCGCTCTGCCCGAACGGGAAGCGGTACTCGACGTCAGCGCATCCGGCGGCGTAGTGCGCGAGCTCGTCCGACTCGTGCTCGCGAAGCTCCAGGTTCCCGCTGCGGATTCCGAGCTCGCGGTACCAGCGGAACCGCCGGTCGCGCCAGTATCGATACCAGTCCGCCGCGTCGTCGGCCCGGCAGAAAAACTCGATCTCCATCTGCTCGAATTCGCGGCTGCGGAACGTGAAATTGCGCGGATTGATCTCGTTGCGGAACGCTTTGCCGATCTGACCGATGCCGAAGGGCAGGCGCACCCGCGTCGTGTCGAGCACGTTCCTGAAGTTCACGAAGATCCCCTGGGCCGTCTCGGGCCGCAGATAAGTCACGCTCGAGTTGTCCTCCAGCGCCCCGACGTGCGTCTTGAACATCAGGTTGAACGCGCGCGGCGCCGTCAGCGTGCCGGGCGCCGAAGCGCCGGGCGCCCACGTGCGCGCCCGGAGCGTCTCGTCGTGCAGCGCGCCTTCGATCGCGCGCAGCCGCAGGTCCTGACCCTTATGTTCCTTGCGCAGCCCGCCGATGCGCTTCTTGTGCGGCTCGATCAGCTCCTCTTCCGAGCTCTTGCCCCATTCGCCGGGGGACGCGAACAGCGGCGCGTCTCCCGCTTCCGCCGCTTCGCCGAACAGCACGGCGAACACGACGAGCTGATCGGCGCGGTAGCGCGCTCGCGTCTCCCTGCAGTCGACCATCGGATCGTTGAAACCCCCGACGTGGCCGCTCGCCTCCCAGACGCGCGGATTCATCAGCAACGCGCTGTCGATGCCGACCATCGAGTAGGCCGACGGCGCGCCTTCCGGCGCGCTCGTGTCGTCGTGGTGCGCGATCATGTCGTCCCACCACGCCGACTTGATGTTGCGCTTGAGCTCCACTCCGAGCGGCCCATAGTCCCAGCAGCCGTTGAGGCCCCCATAGATCTCGCTGGACGCGAAGATGAAGCCGCGGCGTTTGCACAGCGACACGAGTTTTTCCATGGAAACCATGTTCGGTTCTCCGGCGTCAGCGCTCTGAAGGGGGCGAAGAAAACGCGCAAGTATAGCGATGGTGCAGCGCCGACCGAACCATGCTTCGACGCAAGGCCGGACGCGGTATACTATGCACCGTTATCGTGCACCCGAGCTTCCGAGCTGCACCCACCTGGTGCGTCCGAGACTGCGGCATTTCCGTTAAATCCTTGTTGGATCAGGCTATTAGGCCGGATCCGATGGCTGGCACAGATAGTGCACTCGTATCGGCCCAAAACGGCGCACACGACCCAGCACGAGGCACGGTGCCGGTTTTTCACGCACACCCGAGGAAATGGAGGAAGAGCATGTCGCCAGCCGACGTATTGCAGTTGATCAAAGAAAAGGGCGTCAAGTTCGTCGATTTGCGGCTGACGGACACGCGAGGCAAGGAACAGCACGTGACGGTACCGGCCAGCACCGTGGACGAGAGCTTCTTCGAGGACGGCAAGATGTTCGACGGCTCGTCGATCGCCGGCTGGAAGGGCATCAACGAGTCGGACATGATTCTGATGCCCGACTGCGACACGGCCGTCATCGACGTGTTCAGCGAGGAGCCGACGCTGAACGTGCACTGCGACGTGATCGAGCCGGCAACGATGCAGGGCTACGTGCGTGATCCGCGCTCGGCCGCGAAGCGGGCGGAGGCGTATCTGCGCTCGACCGGCATCGCCGACACGGCCTACTTCGGCCCCGAGAACGAGTTCTTCGTGTTCGACGACGTGCGCTGGAACGTCTCGATGCAGGGTGCGTTCTACGCCGTGGACTCGCTGGAAGCGCACTGGCAGTCCGGCAAGGAGGTTCCGGAAGGCAACATCGGGCATCGGCCGGGGGTGAAGGGCGGGTATTTCCCGGTCCCGCCGGTCGACTCGCTGCACGACATGCGCTCGGCGATGTGCCTGGCCCTCGAGGAGATGGGGCTGGTTCCGGAAGTGCACCACCACGAGGTCGCGACGGCCGGCCAGGGCGAAATCGGCATCAGGTTCGACACTCTGGTCCGCAAAGCCGACCAGGTGCAGATCCTGAAATACGTGGTCATGAACGTCGCGCACAGCTACGGCAAGACGGCGACGTTCATGCCGAAG
>JAFGNC010000314.1 GCA_016927175.1 Gammaproteobacteria bacterium
CTCGCCGAAGGCATGCAGGAATCGCTGCTGTACAAGGGCGTGCAGCGCGCCGAAACGGCGCGGAAATGAACAAGCGTCAGAGCCTTCCCTTACCGCAGGTGGGGTCAGGGCCCTTTTTTCAGCGGTGAGCTCAGCCGGTGGAGAAAAAGGGCCCTGACCCCTTTTTCCGCTCTCAGCCGGTGAAGCCGTACAGCCGGTGCGGGTTGTCTATGAGCACCTTCTTCTGTAGAGCCGGGTCCGGCATCATCAGCGGGATCAGGTCGACGAGGTCGCCGTCGTTCGGCATGTGCCTCTTGATGTTCGGGTGCGGCCAGTCCGTGCCCCACAGGATCCGATCCGACTGCACGTCTAGCAGCGCCTGTGCGAACGGCACGGCATCGGTGAACGGGGGGCCGTTCGACGAGATGCGCTCCGCGCCGCAGATCTTGACCCAGCAGTTGTCCATCCGCGCCACCTCGAGCAGGATCCTGAAGGGCCTCTGATCGAGCCCGTCCTTCGTCGGCACGCGCCCCATGTGGTCGATGATGAACGGCACCGGCAGCCTGCGCAGCATGTCTTCGAAGTCGAGCAGATCCTTCGCGTCGAAATGCAGCACGACGTGCCATCCGAGCGGCTCGACCCGCTTCACCAGCCGGTCGAACACGTCGAGATCCGGCGTGCCGCCGAGGTGCTGCACGAAGTTGAAGCGGATGCCGCGCACGCCGCCCGCGTGGAGCCTCTCCAGCTCGGCATCGGTGACCGACTCGTCGACGTTCGCGACGCCGCGGTAGCGCCCGCCGCTCTGCGCGATCGCATCGAGGATCACCGTATTGTCGACGCCGTGGCAGCTCGCATTGACGAGCACGGCGCGCTCGAGGCCGAGCGTCTTCTGCAGCTCGACGAACCGCTCGAGCGGCGCGTCCGGCGGCGTATAGCTGCGATCCGGCGCGTACGGGTACTTGTCGCCCGGACCGAAGATGTGGCAATGCGCGTCGCATGCCTTCGGCGGCGGCTTGTAGCTCGGCGTTTTGGTATTCGGATCCGGCGGCATGCAGAACGGGATGTCGGCCAAAGTCTTGCTCCCTGAGCTCAGGTTGAGGACTGCTCGAGATGAACCGCAAGCGGGCGCGCCGGCGGTGACTCGTCGTTCCGCAGCAGAAGGACCTGCGGACTCTGCGGACCGGGCAGCGAGCCCGGCCCGCGGGTTCCGGTCAGCCGGTCAGACACTTCTCCAGCCGGTCCAGCGTCTGCATCGCCGGCAGCACCTGCGCTACGCTGCCGTTCGGCTCGCGCCCTTCCCTGATCGCGGCAACGAACTCACGGTCCTGCAGCTCGATCCCGTTCATCGACACCGCGACGCCGGACAGGTCGATCTGATTCTCCTTGCCGTCGAACAGGTCGTCGTAGCGCGCGATGTACGTGCCGTTGTCGCAGACGTAGCGGAAGAACGTGCCCTGCGGACCGTCGTTGTTGAACGACAGCGCCAGCGTGCAGACCGCGCCCGAGCCCGTCTTCATGCCGATGCTCATGTCCATGGCGATGCCGAGGTCGGGATGCTTCGGCCCCTCGAGCGCGAACACATCGGAGGCCGTCTCCCCGGTCTGATACTGAAAAAGATCCACGGTGTGGCAGGCATGGTGCCACAGCAGGTGGTCCGTCCAGCTGCGCGGCTTGCCTTCGAGATTGATGTTCTGCCGGCGGAAGAAGAACGTCTGCACGACCAGGTGCTGCAGCTTCAGCTCGCCCGCCTTGATCCTGTTGTGCACCCACTGGTGCGACGGGTTGAACCGCCGCGTGTGACCCGCCATCGCGATCAGCCCCGTCTCGCGCTGCACCTTGTCGATGCGCTCGGCGTCGGCGAGGTTGTCCGCGATCGGAATCTCGATCTCGACGTGCTTGCCGGCCCGCATGACCTGCTCGGCCTGCTTGGCATGGATCTGCGTCGGCGACGTGATGATCGCGGCCTCGACGCCGGGCTGCGCCAGCGCCTCGTCGAGATCCGATGTCCAGTGCGGGATGCCGTACTGCTTCGCGACCTTCGCGGTGGAATCGGGGCTGCCTCCGGCGAGGCTCACGACCTCCACGCCGTCGATGTTCTTCAGTCCGTCGAGATGCTTTCGCCCGAACGCTCCCTGCCCGACGACGACTATCTTCATGTCACGCTCCTCCGATTCGCGGTGTGCATTTCCTGAAAGCGGCCCCGTCCGTCGCATGCACGAGCGCCGATCCAACGTGGCGACGTCGTCTCGGCGCGTGGACGGGAGACCCTGCGCGGGGTCGATCGTGTATCATGAATTGTACTTCAAGTCCGCACGGCGCCTGCAACCGCGGCCGCCACGGGCGGGCCGCGAACGCGCGGCCCGGTCAGCAGCAAAAGCATTTCCGGAGGTATCCGCTCCATGGCCGAGAGAGCAGAGAACGCCGAGCTTCGCACGGATTTCGCTCTTCTGATCGACGGGCAGCTGGTCGGCGGCGAAGACAGCCTCGACGTCATCAATCCCGCATTCGGAACCATCTTCGCCCGCTGCCCCGCAGCCGGCAGAGCGCAGCTCGACGAAGCCGTGGCCGCGGCGCGAAGAGCCTTCGAGTCCTGGCGCGGCACGACCTTCGAGCACCGGGCAGGGCTCGTCAGGAAGATGGCGCAGGCGTTGCGAGAGCATCAGTCCGAGCTCGCGGAGCTGCTGACCCGCGAGCAGGGCAAGCCGCTGTCGCAGTCGGTCGCCGAGATCGACCGCGGCGCCGCCCAGTCGGAGGGCATGGTCGGCATCGAGATCCCGGTCGAGACGCTGGTCGACGACGACCAGCGCCACATCGAGCTGCATTACCGCCCGCTCGGCGTCGTAGGGATCATCACGCCCTGGAACGCGCCGGTGAATCTCGCGCTCGGGCCCCTCGTGTCGGCCCTCTATACCGGCAATACGGTCGTGCTGAAGCCGTCCCCGTACACGCCGCTGACGACGCTGAAGCTCGGCGAGCTGCTGCGCGACATCTTCCCGGCCGGCGTCGTCAACGTGCTTGCCGGCGGCGACGAGCTCGGGCAGTGGATCACCGAGCACTCCGGCGTCGACAAGATTTCCTTCACCGGCTCGGTCGCGACCGGCAAGAAGGTTGCAGCAAGCGCGGCCGGCACGCTGAAGCGGGTCACGCTCGAGCTCGGCGGCAATGACCCCGCGATCATTCTCGACGACGTCGACCCGAAGGCGATCGCGAAAAAGGTGTTCTTCGCGTCGTTCGTGAACAGCGGTCAGGTGTGCATGGCCATCAAGCGCATCTACGCGCACGAGAGCGTCTACGACGAGCTTTGCGACGCGCTGGTCGAGGAAGCGAACAAAGCGAAAGTCGGCAACGGCCTGGACCCGGAAACCGAGCTGGGGCCGCTGCAGAACAGGATGCAGTACGACAAGGTGCGCTCGATCATCGAGGAGACGAAGAAGAGCGGTGCGCGGATCCTCGCCGGCGGCGACGTGCCGGAAGGCGGTGGTTACTTCATCCCGCCGACGCTGGTCGCGGACGTCGACGAGAACAGCCGGCTCGTGCGCGAGGAGCAGTTCGGGCCCGTCGTGCCGATCCTGAAGTACTCGGACCTCGACGATGCGGTCCGCCGCGCGAACGATACGCGCTACGGGCTCAGCGGCTCGGTCTGGACCGCCGATCCCGAGCGCGGCAGGCAGATCGCACAGCGCCTCGAGGTCGGCACCGCGTGGGTCAATCAGCATCGCGCGACGTCGGCCTTCGTGCCTTTCGGCGGCGCGAAGGAATCCGGGCTCGGGCGACAGTATTCGGCGATCGGACTGAAGGGCTATATGGAGCCCGAGGTCATCAGCGTCGCTAAAGGGTGATCTCGCCGGGGCCGGACGCGGCCCGAATCATTTGACCGCCCTCCCCCCGCGGCGTACTGTGAGATGTGCTGCCGGTCTGGTCCGGCGGCGCTTTATGCAGGCCACCGCAAGAAGCCGGCGGCGGCCCGGCCCGTTGCGGATGGCACATTGTCGATAGTCCGGCGCTGCTCGAATCGGCATCCTTTGATTGTCTGGTAACGGTTTCTGGCATCGCGCATCCCTGATCTTCGGATGCGGCGCGGAAGACGGATCGCCCCGGCAGCCAGCCGGCCCTCCCCTCGCGGTGACAGCAACGAGTCGCAGACCGCGAAACAACAGCTCAAGGCGTGGCTTGATACCGCCGCGACAGCGAAACCGATGAAGAAGCCGTCAAACGCCAGGGCGTCGCCAAGCGTTCCGCCGTCCGACACAACGACGCCGATCGTCGACCGGGAGCCATCCGGTGCGTCCGTGACGAGCATAGTGGACGAGAACGATCATACCGCCTGTGTCAACGCCTGGATGGATCTGGTCGACCGGGGCCAGCCGGCGGATGCGCTGCTGTCGGCATTCGACCGGGGATTCAAAGCGCTCTGGCGGCGCACGAGCCAGACGCTGGCCGACGTCACGCTCGTAGCCATCACCGAACGCGTGCTGTATGCGGCTGCGGAGCGTTATCCGTTCATCGGCCTCCTCGACGTCGACGAGACCGGGCTTCGCAGCCAGGCGCTGCATAAGCGCGTCGGCCAGTTGAAGCGTGAAGAGCTCGACGAAGGAATCCGCTTCGTTCTGATCGAATTTCTGACCATCCTCGGCAACCTGACCGCCGAGATCCTGACCCCGGCCCTTCATTCAGAGCTGTCAAAAACGGCGCAGCAGGAGAACCTCTCCGCCGATGACAATAAGGAGTCGGGTCGCACGCCTCAGTATCGGGCGAGCGACGGAAGCGCCGGAGGCAACGCCGAGTGAGCAAGAACGAAAACCCACCGCGCGTAGCGACCGGGATACGCAATCTGGATCAGCTGCTCATGGGAGGACTGCCCCGGGGTTCCGTGACTCTGGTCGGCGGCCCCCCCGGAGCCGGAAAGACGATCCTGACCCAGCAGATCTGCTTTCACAATGCTCACGACGGACAGCTCGTTCTGTACTTCAGCTCGCTCTCGGAGCCTACGGCGAAGACCCTCCGCTACCTGAAGCAGTTCGAATTCTTCGATGCGGAAATGTTCGATACTGCCGTGCGGTTCGTCGATCTCGGCGCGATATTGCGAAGCGACGGTCTCGAGAACGCCGCGAAGCTCATCATCGACCACGTCAAAAAGACCAAGCCGCAGATCGTCGTCATCGACAGCTTCAAAGTCTTCGCCGATCTTGCTCGATCCAACGAGGAATTCCGCAAGTTCGGTTACGAGCTGGCCGTGAATCTGATGGCGTGGGAGGTCACGACCTTCCTGCTCGGCGAGTTCGGGCCGGGCGAAATCGCCGACAATCCGCTGTTCTCGATCGTCGACGGCCTGATAATGGTGACTCAGCGCGAGCAGTCGGGTGAGCAGCAGCGGTTCATCCAGATCGTGAAGATGCGCGGCACGGCGCACAGCCGCGACGAGCACGCGTTCCTGATCACGGCCCAGGGCGTCGAGGTTTTCGCCCCGCGCGTCACGATCCAGCGCGAGGATCGCGGCCCGGGCGCGGCCCGCTTGAAGACCGGCATCTCGCGGCTCGACGACCTGCTCGGCCAGGGTATTCCGCTCGGCTCCAGCCTGCTGATCGCGGGCGTCGCCGGAACCGGAAAGACCGTGCTTCTGCTCGAGTTCCTCTATCGCGGCGCCCTGGCCGGCGAGAAGGGCATCATCTTCTCGTTCGAGGAGACCGCGGAACGGCTGCGCGCGGCCGCCAACGGCCTCGGCTGGGACCTCGACCGGGAAATCGAGCGCGGCATGATCGAGATCGTTTTCATCCCGCAGCCCCAGATCATGGTCGAGGCGAACCTCCTGATGATGCAGGAGCGGATCGAAGCGATGCGGGCGCGCCGCGTCGCGGTCGACTCCGTCTCGGTCTTCCTTCACAAGGTCGAGAACCCGCAGATCGACCGGGAAAAGATCTTCCAGCTCGCGAGCATCGTGCAGAACGCTCAGGCCGTCGGCTTCTTCGCCACCGACATCCCGTACGGCGCGGAGCAGCTCAGCCGTTTCGGCGTCGAGGAGACCGTCGTGGACGGCGTGATCCTGCTGTCCTCGCGCGAAGAGGGGCTCGACCGCCGGCGCTACATCGAGGTCTACAAGCTCAGGAATACCGCGCACCTGAGGGCCGCCACGACATGCTCATCGAGCCCGGCGGA
>JAFGNC010000315.1 GCA_016927175.1 Gammaproteobacteria bacterium
GATCGGCTCGCTCGGGCTCATCAACATGCGCGTGCTGGGCTACAAGCCGCAGTTGCCGCTGCTCGGCACCCGGGATCTGCTGCCCCTCGCGTGGCTCGGCTTCACGCTGAACGCGATATCCGGCATCGCGCTGTTCACCTCCGACGCGATCTATTTCTTCAGTAGCTACACGTTCAGGATCAAGCTCGTGCTGATCGTGCTCGGCGGCATCAACGCCATGCTGCTGGGGCACAAGGTGTTCCGTGAGCCGGTCGCGGACCGTCACATCGCGATCGACGCGGGAGCGAAGCTGATCGCCGCGACGTCGCTGGTCTTCTGGTTCGGCGCCGCAATCGCGGGCCGATTGATCGCGTACGCCCCGTAGCCGCGTCATCGACGCCCGCGCTCAAGACTATCCGAGGCACCGACATGGATCTGCTGCTCTGGCTCGAAAACACTTCGATCGCACAGGCGATCTCGGCGTCGGTCTGGATGTACCCGACGTTCGAGTCGCTGCACTACGTCGGTCTCGCGCTGCTGCTCGGCGGCATCATGCTGATCGACCTGAGGCTGCTCGGTTACGCGCGCAGTCTGCCGCTGCGCACGATGATCACGCTGCTGCCGTGGGTCTGGGTCGGTTTCCTCGTCAACGTGATCACCGGCACGCTGATGTTCGTGTACGGCGCGTCGTCTTTCGGCACGAACAGGGCATTCCAGATCAAGCTCGTGCTGATGGCGCTCGCGGGAATCAATGCGCTGCTGTTCACGATCGCGGCGTCGCGCTCGGGGCAGGACTGGGTATCGACCGGCCAGACGCCGATCACGGTCAGGGTTATAGCGACCCTGTCGATGGTCTTCTGGCTCGGCGTCATGACCGCCGGCCGCTGGATGGCCTACGTCTGATCGCGGCCCCGGCTCGCGCAAGTCGTGCGCGACGGATTCGGATTTCGAGCGTCAGGCGGCCGGGGGCACGAGCGCCGCTCGCGCCCCCGACGCCGGCGCGCCTTCAGCCGAACAGCGCGGCGCGCATCCTCTGCCGAATCTGATCCGAGGTCTGCGACGTCCAGTCCTTGTCGATTTCCGCGGCGACGACCTCCTGCAGCGGCCGGTTGAAAGCCGCGCGCAGATGGCCGAGGAACCGCGGCTCGGCGATTACATACAATTGCGTGAAGCGGCCTTTCTTACGCGCCGCATCGAGGCGGGTCGAGACGTCTTTGGCGAAGCGGATGGCTTCCTGGCTGGCCGGGTCCACCGACGAGCTCATTGCGTGGCGTCCTTGCCCGCTGCTGTCGAACGCGCGGCCGTGTCGGTCGGAGTTGATCTCCTGATTCTTCAAGCTTCCATTGCTCGACACGAGATCGAGCACTTCCTGGAGCGGTCCGTAGCGCGTCTCCTGCGCAAAGATACGGCACCGGCTTCTATCTGCGACAGCGATCCAGTCTTTGCTCATTAGGCCTCCTCAGCTGTTGCAACGCGGGAGCCGCCCGACGGCCGGATCGACCCCCTACCAAAGGAAGTGTCCGTTTATGATCTTACCGTGATCTTCTACCGAATTTGACCGCCGGAAATCCAGGATGTCCACCCCATTGAAACGCCGCCCGAGCTATACCGTGCACGACGGCTTTCGCATGCCGATGGGATTCCCCGTGCAGGGCTTCGCGTCGGGGCTCGGCTACCGCCCGCACTCGAGCGACATCTTCGTCTGCACGTACCCGAAATGCGGCACGACGTGGATGCAGTACATCGTCTACCTGATCGTCTCGAAGGGAAAACCCTTAGCGGCCGGCGAGAGTCTGACCGATGTTTTTCCGCATCTCGAGGAAGTCGGCGCCGAGGCGGTCGAAGCGTTGCCGGAGCCGCGCCTGATCAAGACGCATCTGCCGTACCGCCTGACGCCGCAGCGGCACGAGGCGAAATACGTCTGCGTCGCGAGGAATCCGTTCGACTGCGCCGTGTCGTTCTTTCATCACACGCGCGGATTCGTGCGGCACTACGATTTCGCCGACGGCACGTTCGACGACTTCTTCGAATGCTTCATCGCGGGGGAAGTCGATTTCGGCGACTACTTCGAGCACCTGGTGTCGTGGTACCGCCGCAACGAGGAGGACAACGTGCTGTTCGTCACCTACGAGGACATGCAGGCCGACGTCGAGCGCATCATCGTCGAGGTCGGAGGTTTTCTCGGAGGCGCGGCACGCGCGGTGACGGGCGATCCGCGGCTGCGCGGCCTGATCCGCGCCGAGAGCAGCTTCGACAGCATGCGGCGCGAGCAGCGCCGCTGGTCGAGCGAACGGCCGGCCGGCATGCCGGATTTCGTCAGGAAGGGCGTCGTCGGCGACTGGAAAAGCCACTTCTCCGCGCAGCAGGCGCGGCGGCTGCTCGACGCATTCTTCGAGAAAACCGGCGGCGAGGGCGCTTATCATTTATGGCCGGAGGTCATCGCCGAGGCGCTGGCCTTCTCACGGACTTAAGGAGGATTCGGATGGACGCTGACACGCAGACGCAACTCGAGGCGGCCGTGTTCCGCCGGCTGCTGCGCCACTTCGACGACCGCAAGGACGTGCAGAACATCGAGCTGATGATCCTGGCGGGCTTTTGCAGGAACTGCCTCAGCAAGTGGTACGTCGAGGCCGCCCATGAGAAAGGGCTCGACGTCGACCTCGAGGAGGCTCGGGAGAAGATTTACGGCATGCCTTACTCGGAGTGGAAGGCGCGCTATCAGGCGCCCGCGACCGAGGAACAGCTGGCACGCTTCGAGGCCGCCGGGAAGGGCGCGGACTGACGGCGCGACACGGCCGGGGCCGCGCCGCTGCGGTCAATAGCGCCGGTTGACGGCGAACAGCGCGAGGCCGCACAGGCCGTCGCGGTATTTCGATTGCGGCAGCGGCGCCAGAGCGGCAATCGCCGCCTCGGCTTCCTCCCGCGCGCGCCCGGCCGTATAGCGCAGACCGCCGGAAGTCTCTATCGCGAGCTGTATCGACGTCAGGTTCTGGGTGCCGCCGGTCTCGATGGCCTCCCGGATCATGTGGCGCTCGGCCGCGCTGCCGTGATCCATCGCGTAGATCAGCGGCAGGGTCGGCTTGCCTTCGGCGAGGTCGTCACCGATGTTCTTGCCGAGCTCCTCGGGCTTCGCGTCGTAATCGAGCGCGTCGTCGACGAGCTGGAACGCGAGGCCGAGATGACGGCCGAATGCGACCAGCGCCTGCTCGATGCGCTCTTCCTGACCGGCGAGGATGGCGCCTATCCGGGTACCCGCCTCGAACAGCTTCGCCGTCTTGCGGTAGATCACTTCCATGTAATCCGACTCGGTGATGTCGGGATTGTTGCAGTTCATCAGCTGCAGCACTTCACCCTCGGCGATCGTGTTCGTCGCGTCCGCCAGGACGTCGAGGATGCGCAGCTCGCCGATCTCCACCATCATCTGGAACGCGCGCGAATAGAGGAAATCGCCGACCAGGACACTTGCCTGATTGCCGAACATCGCGTTCGCCGTGCGCTGGCCGCGCCGCAGCCCCGAGCCGTCGACGACGTCGTCGTGCAGCAGCGTGGCCGTGTGGATGAACTCGATGATCGCGGCCGCGGCGACGTGCGACTCGCTCCGGCAGCCGCAGGCCCGGGACGCGAGCAGCACTGCGAGCGGGCGCAGCCGCTTGCCGCCATTATGGATGATATGGTGGGCGACCTGATTGACGAGCGCGACGTCGCTGCCGAGACGCCGATAGATGACGCGGTTGACGCCGCCCCAGTCGTCGCCGACGAGCTCCCGCAACGAATCGAGCGACGGGTTCGTGTGTTGGGCTGCTGCAACAGGCATCATGCGATGATGCCTGATACGCCGCCCGTTGGCGAGGGTCGTGCTCCGGGCGGATCCCCGGCCCGCGCATGCCGCGGCTCCGCTTTTCGGCTGCGTTCGCGTTGACCCTCAACCGGCAAATCACTAGAATTTCTGGCCTTCCGCGGTCCGCCCTCGAACGGGGCCGACGAGTTTGAATCTCCCCAGGAGTCTTTCCACGTGTATGCGGTGTTTCGTACAGGCGGTAAACAGTACCGCGTCAGTCAGGGCGATCGCCTTCGCGTCGAGCGGCTCGACGCAGCCGTCGGCGACGTCATCGATTTCGATCAGGTGCTGCTCGTAGGGGAGGGCTCGGACATCAAGGTCGGCGCGCCGCTGCTCGCGGGCGGCAGGGTGCAGGGCAAGGTCCTCGACCAGGGCCGCGGCAAGAAGATCGAGATCGTAAAATTCAAGCGGCGGGCCCACTACCGCAGGACGAAGGGTCATCGCCAGCATTACACCGAGGTCGAGATCACGTCGATCAGCGGCGGCGACGCCGCCTAGGCGCGGCCTTCGGTATCAGGAGAACGTCATGGCACACAAGAAAGCAGGCGGCAGCTCGAAGAACGGCCGCGATTCGGAATCGAAACGGCTCGGCGTCAAGCGCTTCGGCGGCGAGCAGGTCGCGGCCGGCAACATCCTCGTCCGGCAGCGCGGCACGCATTTCCATGCAGGCCGTAACGTCGGCGTCGGCCGGGATCACACGCTGTTCGCCACCGCCGCCGGCCGGGTCACATTCGAGACGAAAGGCCCGAAAAGCCGTAAGCACGTAAGCGTCGTCGCCGATTGACGGCCGCGTCTCCGTGCGACGGCGACCGAGAAAGCCCCGCGCGTCGGGGCTTTTTTCGTACTGGGCCCCGATGCTGCGGCGTTCCCGGCCCGCGGCCGCTCGCTGACCCTCCAGGGCCGCCGCGAATCCCGGACCACCCAACGTGAAATTCGTCGACGAAGCCGACATACGTGTCGAAGCCGGCCGCGGCGGGGACGGCTGCGCAAGCTTCCGGCGCGAAAAATACATTCCGCGCGGCGGGCCCGACGGCGGCGACGGCGGCAGCGGCGGCAGCGTGTACCTGCTGGCCAGGGAGGGCATCAACACGCTGGCGGACTTCCGCGTTCAGCGGCGCTTCAAGGCCGCGAGCGGCCGCGGCGGCGCGGGCCGCAACATGACCGGCGCGTCCGGCGAAGACCTGTACGTTCCCGTACCGGAAGGCACGGAGGTCCGGGACCTCGACACCGGCGAGACACTCGGCGACCTGACGCACGACGGCGATACGCTGCTCGTCGCTCGCGGCGGGCGCGGCGGGCGCGGCAACACCACGTTCAAGAGCAGCGTGAACAGGGCACCGCGGCGGTTCACCCGCGGCGAGCCGGGCGAGGAGCGGCACCTGCTGCTCGCGCTGAAGGTGCTGGCGGACGTCGGCCTGCTCGGCGCCCCGAACGCGGGCAAGTCGACACTCACGCGGGCGCTGTCGGCCGCGCGGCCGAAGGTCGCGGACTACCCGTTCACGACGCTGCACCCACACCTCGGGGTCGTGCGCGTCGGCGCCGAGCAGAGCTTCGTGCTGGCCGACATCCCGGGCCTGATCGAAGGCGCGGCGGAAGGGGTGGGGCTCGGCATCCGCTTCCTGAAGCACCTCGAGCGCACGCGCCTGCTGCTGCACGTCGTCGATGCCGCGCCGGCCAGGACGGGGGCGGAAGTCGCAGCCGAGGTGCATGCGATCGAGCACGAGCTCGCGCAGTATTCCGAGTCCCTTCGGGGACTGCCGCGCTGGCTCGTGCTGAACAAGCTGGACTTGCTGCCCGACTCTGAGCGGCAGGCGCGCGTCGAGCGGCTGGTGGAGGAGCTCGGCTGGTCCGGGCCGGCCTACGGGATCAGTGCTCTCAGCGGGCAGGGCACCGACACGCTGGCGCGTGATGCGATGAGGTTTCTGGAGGGTCTGCGGGCCGAATCGGCTCGGGCCGCGGGCGAGGGGGCCGATGCGGACGAAGGAGCCGACGCGGGCGCCGGCGCCGACTCAGGACATCGCGCGTAGACGCGCGTTCAGACGGCTCTTGTAATGCGCGGCGCGATTCTTCCGGATCAGTCCCTTGCTCGCCATCTTGTCGATCTGCGGCACGGCCTCCCTGAAGCTGGCCTGCGCCGCTTCCCTGTCGCCAGACTGGATGGCCTTCAGCACCTTCTTGATGGCGGTGCGGCCGCGCGAGCGGAGTGCAACGTTGTGCGTACGCCGCTTGACGTTCTGACGGGCGCGCTTTTTCGCAGATTGAATATTGGCCAATGTTCCGTTCCGTTTGCCGGCCGGCGTTGCGCCGGGAAAAGGGCGGTATTATTCGGAGCCGCCGAATTCAAGTCAAGCGAGGCCGGGGCCGGTGGGGCCGGGGCCGTCGGGGCATGAGCGCCGCGACGCCGGAGGCGGAAGCCCGCGACCGCCTGGTCGAGTCGACGACCGTCGTCGGCTCGATGACCGTGCTGTCCCGTATCACCGGTCTCGCGCGAGACATCGGCTTCTCGCGCTGGTTCGGCGCGAGCCCGCTGATGGACGCGTTCTTCGTCGCGTTCAAGATCCCGAACCTGCTGCGGCGCTTCTTCGCGGAAGGCGCGTTCTCGCAGGCATTCGTCCCCGTCATGTCGGAGTACCGCGCCACGCGCTCGGCCGCCGAGACGCGGGAGCTGATCGACCGCGTGACCGGCACGCTGACCCTCGTGCTGTTCGCGACGAGCGTGCTCGGCGTCATCGCCGCGCCGGTGCTGATCGGCGTGTTCGCTCCCGGCTTCATTGCCGGCGACAGCCGACACGCGCTCGCGAGCGACATGCTGCGCCTGACGTTCCCGTACCTGCTGTTCATTTCGCTGACGGCGCTGGCGGGCGCGATCCTGAACACTTACAGGCGCTTCGCCGTTCCGGCGTTCACGCCGCTGCTGATGAATCTGGTGCTGATCGGCTTCGCCGCGTGGGTTGCGCCGCGCATGGAACGGCCCGGCATCGGGCTCGCGGCCGGCGTGTTCGTCGCCGGCCTCGTGCAGCTCGCGTTTCAGGCGCCGTTCCTGCTGAAGCTCGGCCTGTTGCCGAGGCCGCGCTGGGGGTGGCGGGACCCCGGCGTGCGCCGCGTGCTGCGGCTCATGATGCCCGCGATCTTCGGCTCGTCGGTCGCGCAGATCAACATCATGCTCGACACGCTGATCGCGTCGTTTCTGGCGGCCGGCAGCATCAGCTGGCTCTATTATTCGGATCGGCTGATGGAGTTCCCGCTCGGCGTGATCGGCATCGCCATATCGACGGTGATCCTGCCGCATCTGGCCGAGCAGCACGCCCGCGCGTCGCAGCGGGCGTTCGTCGACACGCTCGACTGGGCGCTGCGCTGGGTGCTGGTCATCGCGCTGCCGGCCGCTCTCGGGCTCGCGCTGCTCGCGGATCCGCTGCTCGCGACGATCTTCTACGGCGGGGAGTTCACGGCCGACGACGTGCGGATGTCGTCGGCGAGCCTGCGGGCCTTCGCACCCGGGCTGCTCGGCTTCATCCTCGTCAAAGTGTTGGCGTCCGCCTATTTCGCACGGCAGGATACGCGGACGCCGGTCCGGGTCGGCGTCGTCGCTCTGGTGCTGAATGTCGTCCTGAA
>JAFGNC010000316.1 GCA_016927175.1 Gammaproteobacteria bacterium
GCTTCGGGATGCTGATCTCGAGCACGCCGTCCTTTCCCCTGGCCTCGACCGCGTCCGCGTCGACCGTCTGAGGCAGGATGAAGCGGCGATGGAAGCGGCCATGCCCGCGCTCCGTGCGCCGATGCAGAACCTCTTCACCGAGATCCGGCGTCCCGCGCTCCCCGGACAGCGTCAGCACTCCGTTCTCGAGGGTGATGTCCACATCCTTCGCGGCAATGCCCGGCAGGTCCACGAATACCTGGAAGCGATCCGCGTACTCCACGACGTCCGCCGGCGGAACCCACTCCGCCGTCGCACCGCTCGTATCGCCGGTCGCCCAATCCCGGAACACGCGGTTGATGTCTTCCTGGAGCTGGTTGACGAAATTCCAGGGCTCATAACGTACGAGTGCCATGAGTCACCTCCTGCGTCTCTGTCCGCTTTGGATATGCCCCTCAAATAGGCAGCGGCAAAGCGTTTTCAAGAGTCCTTGAAAACTTTTCGCGCCGCCCCTACGTCACCCGCACCTCGAGCGAACGAGCTCACAGAGGCCGACAAGAACATGGGAGGCGAGAACATGAGCCGGGGTTACGACCTTGCCGTGTCCGCGCCGGTAGGCAACCTCGAAGCCTACACGCGGCTCGTTTTCGGCGCGCCGGTCCTGACGGCGGAGGATGAGCGTGAGCTCGCCGAGCGCTACCGCGCGCACGGCGACGTCGACGCGGCGTTCAAGCTCGTCGTGTCGCACCTGCGGTACGTCGTCAAAGTGGCGCGGCGCTACCACGGTTACGGCCTGCCGCTGGAGGATCTGATCCAGGAAGGCAACATCGGCCTGATGAAGGCCGTCAAACGCTTCGACCCTTCGCGCGGCGTGCGGCTGGTGCAGTACGCGATGCTGTGGATCAAGGCCGCGATCCACGACTACATTCTTCGGAACTGGCGCATCCTGCGCGTCGCGACCAGCAACGCCAAGAAGAAGCTGTTCTATCACCTGCGCCGCGCGAAGAAGAGCATCGAGTGGCTGAATGCCGCCGAGGCCGACGAGATCGCCGCCGAGCTCGACGTGCCCCCCGCCGAAGTGCTCGAGATGGAGAAGCGCCTGTACGTGCGCGACGTGGCGGTCGACGCCGGTGCGGGGGACGACGAGGACTGCGCGCAGGCGGCGCTGCTGCCCGACTCGCGCTTCGACCCTGCCCGGATCGTCGCGGACGAAGAGTGGCGGAGGCACGCGACGAGCAGGCTGAACGAAGCGTTGACCTCGCTCGATGCGCGCAGCCGCGACATCCTGGCGCGCCGCTGCCTCGGCGAAACGAAGACGACGCTGCAGCAGCTGGCCGAGGAGTACGGGCTGTCGGCGGAGCGGGTGCGGCAGATCGAGCAGGCCGCGGTCAGGAAGCTCCGGGCCGCCGTGTCGGACGCGGAAGGGCGGCCGGCAGCGTGACGGGACGCCGTTATACTGCGACGAGCCGATCGGGCGAGCCTTTGCCGAAGCGCGCACGTGCAGACACGATTCCCGTCGATCCTCAGCCGAGCCTTCCTCGCAGCCCTGCTCGCGTGCGCGGGCTGCGCGCCGGAAGGCGACGACGCGAGCCGCGCGGAGCAGGCGCCGGCGGCCGCGGTGGACGCGCGCTACGTCGGCGGAGGCGTCTGCGCCGAGTGCCATGCGGAGCAGGCGCGCCGCTGGCGGGGCTCGCACCACGACCTCGCGATGCAGAGCGCGTCGGCCGCGAGCGTTCTGGGCGACTTCGACGGCGCGCGCTTCGAGCACGCCGGCGTCACGAGCGTGTTCAGGCAGCGCGGCGGCGAGTTCACGGTCAGCACCGACGGCCCCGACGGCACGCTGCAGGAGTTCCGGGTCGCGTATACGTTCGGCGTGGAGCCGCTGCAGCAGTACCTGGCCGAGCTGCCGGGCGGCCGTTTACAGGCGCTCCCGATCGCATGGGACACGCGGCCTGCCGCGGCCGGGGGTCAGCGCTGGTTCCACCTGAACCCCGGTGCCCGCGTCGATCACGAGGACCCTCTGCACTGGACCCGGACGGCGATGAGCTGGAACAGCAGCTGCGCCGCATGCCATTCGACGGGTCTCGTCAAAGGCTATTCGGCCGCGCGGGATGAGTTCGCGACCGATTGGGCGAGCATCGACGTCGACTGCGAAGCGTGCCATGGCCCGGGCTCGCTGCACGCCTCGGCACCGACCGAGCAGCCGCTGCATCTCGGTCCCGACCCGCGGACCTGGGTCTTCGTCCCGGACGACCCGATCGCCGAGCGCCGGCCGGCGGCCCGTGCCGACGGCGACGCCGAAAACCCGGAGCTCGAGGTCTGCGCGCAATGTCATTCCCGGCGCGCGCAGATCACGGAGACCTTCGCCGCGGGCGACGCGCTGCTCGACGCTTTCGTGCCCGCGCTGCTCGAGCCGGACCTTTACCACGCCGACGGCCAGATCCGCGGCGAAGTGTTCGAGCTCGGCTCGTTCGCGCAGAGCGCGATGCACGCCGCCGGCGTCACGTGCAGCGACTGCCACGACCCGCACTCGGCGCGGCTGCGCGCCGAAGGCAATGCGCTGTGCGCCGGCTGTCACGCCGCGAACGTCTACGATACGCCTTCGCACCACCGGCACGACGCGGGCGGCGCGGGCACGGCATGCGTGGATTGCCACATGCGGACGGAGACGTACATGGTGGTCGATCCGCGCCACGACCACAGCTTCCGTGTGCCGCGGCCGGACCTGTCGGCGGCGCTCGGCACCCCCAACGCCTGCAACGATTGCCACGCCGAGCGCAGCGCCGCCTGGGCCGCCGCCCGCGTGGCGGAATGGTATCCGGACGGGGCGAACGGCGACTTCCACTACGGCCGCGCGATCCACGCCGGCCGCGAGTGGACGGCCGACCGCGTGCCGTTGCTGACCCGCGTCTTCGACGATCCCGAGAGCCCGGTCATCGCGCGGGCGACGGCCGTGCGGCTGATCGCGGAGCATCCCGACGCGGCAGCGCTCGGCGTCATCGAGCGCGCCCTCGCCGACCGGGAGCCGCGCGTGCAGCTCGCCGCGCTCGAATCGCTCGGCGCCGTGCCCGAGGCGGCTCGAGCCGGCATGGCGCAGCGCTTTCTGACCCACCCGCTGCGCGCCCTCAGGATCACGGCCGCGGCGGCGCTCGCCGGCGCACGCGAGACGCTCAGCGAACGCCGGAAAGCCGACCTCGACGCGGCCCTCGACGAGTACGTCGCGGTCCAGGCGTTCGACGCAGACCGCGCCGAGGGGCAGCTCAACCGGGCGAGCGTTTTCGTATCCGCCGGTCGGCTCGACGAGGCGGAAGCCGCCTTGCTGAGCGCGATCGAGCGGGAGCCGGGCTTCCCGCCCGCGTACGTCAACCTCGCGGATCTGTACCGCCTGACGGGACGCGAGCAGGAAGCGCAGCGGACGCTGGAGCGGGGCCTCGAGGCGAATCCGGATGCTCCGGCCCTGCACTACGCGCTCGGGCTGTCACTCGTGCGCGGCGGGCGCCTCGATGCCGCGCTCGAGGCGCTGCGCCGAGCGGCCGATGGCGCTGCCGACGAGCCGCGCTATGCATACGCGTACGCAATCGCGCTGAACTCCGCGGACCCGGAGCAGGCGCTCGAAGTGCTGGGCGCGGCCGCGCGGCGATTCCCCGGCCACCCGCCGACGCTGTTCGCGCTCGCGACGCTGCACCGGGACCGGGGCGACGTGCCGGCGGCGCTCCGCTACACGGAGCAGTTGCTCGGCGTTTCGCCGGCGGACGCCGGCGGGCGCGCGCTCAAGGCGCAGCTCGAGGCCGCCGCCGCTTCGGCTCGTTGATGCGCCAGCGGCCCGGCCGCTCGAGCTCGAACTCGTACTCGTGCAGATCCACGAGGTTGTTGTCCGCGTCGAACACGGCGACACGCGGCCGCATTTCGCCGAGCTCCGACGGCTCGACGTCGGCCCGCGCGGCGATGATCAGCTCGTCCCCGACCTGACACGAACGGGCGGCCGCGCCGTTCAGCATGCAGCCGCGGCCGCCGCGCTCGCCGAAGATCACATAGGTGCTGATGCGCGAGCCGGTCGTCTTGTTCCAGATCTCGACGAACTCGAACGGCAGCAGGCCGACCTGCTCGCAGTGATCGGGGTCCAGCGCGATCGAGCCTTCGTAGTGCAGGTCGGCGCCGGTGACGCGCAGACCGTGCAGCTTGGCGATCATGATGGAACGTCGCATCGGGTGATTCCTGTCGTACTTCCGCAGCTCCGCAAGCGGGGACCGCACGTTCGGCGGCCGCGGCCGGACGGCCGGCCTGCCGCCGGACGCGCCACTGTACCGGCCGATCGGCGGCCGGGCAACGCCCGCCGCGATGCGGATCGCTCGCCGCGGCAGCAGTCAGCCGCCGCGGACCGCGTCCCGCAGCGCGATGCGGTTGATCTTGTTCGTGCCGGTCTTCGGCAGCGCGTCGACGAAGCGGACCTCGACCGGGCGCTTGTACTTGACCATCTGCGACTCGCAGTACGCGAAGAACTCCTCCTCGCTCAGCGTCTTGCCCTGGCTCAGCACGACGAACGCGACGAGCACCTCGCCGAGCCGCGGATCCGGCTTCCCGACCGTGGCGGCCTCTCGGATCGCCGGGTGGTTGAACAGCACCTCGTCGATCTCGCGCGGATAGACGTTGTAGCCCCCGACGATGACCATGTCCTTTTTGCGGTCCACGAGGAACAGGAAGCCGTCCCCGTCCACATAGCCGATGTCACCGGTGTAGACCCAGCCGTCGCGCAGCGTTCGCGCCGTCTCCTCCGGATTGTTGCGGTAGCCCTGCATGAGCTGCGGGCCGCTGACCCGAACCTCGCCGGCCTCGCCGACCGGCAGCACGCGGGTGCCCGTCTCGATGTCGACGATCTCGACCGTCGTCTCCGGCACGGGGTTGCCCACGGACATCAGCTTGCGCTCGAGGTTCCAGTGGTTCAGGCAGAACGGCGCGCCTTCCGACATGCCCCACCCCTCGAGCAGCGGGCAGCCGGTCCGGCTGCTCCATTCCCGGTGCAGGTCCTCCGGACACGGGGCGCCGCCGGAAGGGCAGTACCTCAGCGCGCTCAGGTCGGTCGAGTCGAACAGCGGGCTCGCGAGCAGCCCCATGTAGATCGGGGCGGGTCCGCCGGCGAACACGGTGATCTTGTGCCGGCCGAGCGCCTCGACGACCTTGTCGGGATCGTAGCGCGGCACCATGACCAGCGTGCCCTGCGCGAAGATCGGCACCCACGTCGAGTAGGCGAGCCCCCAGATGTGAAACATCGGAGCGACGTTGAGGAACCGCTCCCGGCCCGGCTCGAGCGGCCAGACGCTGACGTGCTGCAGCACGCCCGCCAACAGGCCGCGATGCGTGTGGTCGACGCCTTTCGGGATGCCGGTGGAGCCGCCGGTGAAGATCAGCAGCGCCAGGTCGTCGGCCCCCGGCAGGTTCGCCGTGTCGAGCACGAGCGTCTCGTCGCGCGTCCACTCCTCGAGCCCGACTCCGCCCGGCCCGAGCTCGAGCACGTGCGCGACTCCGAGCTTCGGCGCCAGCTGCTCGGCCTTCTCGCGCGTGCCGGCGTCGCAGATCAGAACGCGCGCATCGATGCCGCGCAGCACCTTCTCGAGCTCGCCCGCCTTGAAGAACGGGTTGACCGGCGCTACCTGCGCGCCGACGCTCATGATGGCCATGATCGCGACGTCCATCTCGATCGAGTTCGGCATCATGACGACGACCCGGCCGCCGCGTTCGGACTCGAGGCGTTTCGCGAGCCCCGCCACGGCCCGGCCGAACTCCGCGTACGTGATCGAGCGATCCTCGCAGATCACGGCGGGCAGGTCCGGCTGCGCCTCGACGGCCGCATGGAACATGTGGACCAGGCTCTCGTAACGAGGCAGGTGGGGCGCGATCTCGATCTTCGCGCCGATGCGGGAGAGTGTCGTCATGGTTTTTTCGCTTTCAAATCCCTGCGATTCCGAGCCAAGTGAAGAACACGAGCACGCCGGCGAGCGCGGCGACCGTCAACGGACGATTCCTGAAACGCTCCCCGACCCAAGCCGCTCTTCCGTTGAAGACCAGCACGGCCAGCGCCAGCAGCGGGAAGAATACCGCTCCCGTCACGGCGTAGATTTTCTGTATTTCGCGGAAGCTCGCAAACAGGCCGAGCATCGGCACGATCGCGAGCACGACCAGATAGGCGCGATAGGGCAGCGCGCGAGTATCGACGGCCGTCACGGCCGCGCCGCTCTTCCGGCGCAGCAGCCCCCAGCAGTCGGCGAACAGATACGGCACGGACTGCCACACTCCGAGCAGACTGCTGAATACGGCGCCGAAAGTGCCGACCAGGAAAAGCCATTTGCCGGTCGGCCCCAGCACTTCGACCAGGCGGTCGGACAGGGTCACGAGCAGCGCCGTGCCCTCGCCCTGCACCTCGATCGTGCTGCCGACGACGACCATGGCCATGCCGAAAAGCGCCGTCATCAGATATCCGGTGCCGAGGTCGATGCGGCAGACGCGCAGATCTTCCGGCCGGGTCCGGCCTTCCTCGCGCAGCCAGTAGCCGTAGCACAGAACCGTCAGGGTTCCGCCGACGCCGCCGATCAGCGCGACGGTCCACGTCAGCCCTTCGCCGCCGAAATCGGGAATACGCGGCACGAAAATGCCTTCCAGGACCTCGAGGGTGCCCGGCCACAGGAAAACCGCCGTCATGACGACGGTGACGAACATCACGGCGATGCAGACGCGCATGATCCGCTCGAACAGCCGATAGCCGCCGAGCCAGACCAGCGCGAGCCCGACGAGTCCCGACGCGACGCCGAAGAAGATCTTGCCGTGGCGCGCATCGTCGAAAACCGGCGCGATCGCGTGCAGCGTCACGCCGGTTGCGCTCATCTGCGCCGAGCCGACGAAGAACGACCACAGCAGCAGGTAGGGCAGGAACAGCCAGACGACGATCGGACCGATGCGGCTCACCGCGCCTTCGAGCAGCGTCTCGCCCGTCGCGAGCTGCCAGCGCGTCAGGCCCTCGGTCACTACGAATTTCAGCAGCGCGCCGACCAGCACGGCCCACAGCACGGCGGTGCCGAGCACGCTGCCGACGATGCTGCCGGTCGCGAGATCGCCGCCGCCGACGCCCGTCGCGGCGAGCAGCAGTCCGGGGCCGATCATCAGCCACAGCGACGAGCCGCGTGCCGCCGGCCGTGCTCGTGCTTCCGTCTCCGCCATCCCTTCACCCCGCCAGCCGATGGCCCGGCAGCTTAGCAGGTTGCGAGCGGGTGACCGGCGCCGATGATCCGCCGGGCGCCGGCCGCGGCCTGGTGCCGGACGCCGCGCGGCAGGCTCACCAGCGCCCGAGGTTCGGTCGGAAATCGACTCCCATCGCCGCGTCGTAGTATTTCAGGCTCGCGCTCATCGGCGGCGCCGCGCGATCCAGCCGCTCGGCATCCTCGGTGGTCAGCTCGACGGCGGCCGCGCCGAGATTGTCGGTGAGCTGCTCCATCGTCCGCGGCCCGATGATCGGCGCCGTGATGCCGGGCTGCGCGGCGTTCCAGGCGAGCGCGATCTGCGACGGGGTGCAGCCCTTGTCTTTCGCGACCGCCACGACGGCCTCGATGACGTCGAAAGCCTGCGGCGTCACGGGCCGGTCGAAATTGTCCTTGCCGCCCTGCCAGCGGCCCTCGGCGCTCTGATCGTCGCGCCGGTACTTGCCCGTCAGGAGCCCGCCGCACAGCGGGCCCCACGGGATCACGGCGATACCGAAGCTGCGCGCGGCCGGCAGCACCTCGCGCTCGGCCGTGCGGTCGAGCAGGTGAAACGTCGGCTGCTCGGACACGAAGCGGTTGAGTCCCAGGCTGCTCGATGCCCACAGCGCCTCGACGATCTTCCAAGCCGCGAACATGCTCGTGCCGATGTAGCGGACCTTCCCGGCCCGAATCAGATCGTCCAACGCGCGCAGCGTCTCGTCGATCGGGACGTCCGCCTGTGCGCGATGCAGCTGATACAGGTCGATCCAGTCGGTCTTCAGGCGGCGCAGCGAATCCTCGCACGCCATGATCAGATGCCGCCGGCTCAGCCCGCGGGCGTTCGGATCGTTCTGATCCTGCGGCAGAAAGGCCTTCGTCGCGAGCACGGTGCGCTGCCGCCGCCCGTCCTTCGCGAGCGCCTTGCCGACGATGCGCTCGCTTTCGCCCGCCGCATACGCGTTGGCCGTATCGACGAAGTTGATGCCGGCGTCGAGCGCATGCTCGATCATCTCGATCGAATCCGCTTCGCCGGTGCGCCTGCCGAACATCATCGTGCCGAGGCAGAGCTGACTGACTTTGACGCCCGTGCGCCCGAGGTTGCGGTATTCCATGCTCGCCTGTTCCTTCCCGAAGTGATCAGAGGATTTTAACGTGACGCGGGTCACACGTGCGGCCACCGCTGCGGCAGCGGTGCGGGAAACGTGCGCCGCGCGATGAGATAATCGTCTTCTCGAACCGTTTCCGGTCGCAGGGGCCAGGAACCGACGCCGTGAGACTACTGAAGATCATTGCGGCCGCGCTGGCGGCGATCGTCGTGCTGCTGATCGCAGCGGCCGCACTCCTCGTCTGGCGGTTCGATCCGAACGACTACAAAGCCTACGTGACGGACTGGGTAGAGCAGCGCACGGGCCGCACGCTCGTCCTCGAGGACGATCTGCAGCTCAGCTTCTTCCCGTGGCTCGCGGTCGAGGCCGGCGGCGTCGCCGTCGGCAACGCCGAAGGTTTCGGCGCCGCCGAGCCGTTTGCGACCGTCGAGCGGCTGGCGGCCGAGGTCGAGCTGCTTCCCCTGCTCTCCCGGCGCGTCGAGATCGGCACGATCCGCCTCGACGGGCTGCGCTTGAACCTCGCGCGCGACGCCGACGGCCGCGGCAACTGGGAAGACCTCGCCGGCGGCGGTGCGGCGGACGGCGGCTCCGCGGGCTCGCCCGACGGCGCCTGGACGGAGGACCTCGACGTCGAAGCCATCGTGATCCGTGACGGCGCCGTCAACTGGCGCGAGGACACCGACCGGCTGCGATACGCCGCGAGCGGCATCTCCGTCGAGACCGGCCGGATCGCGCGCGGCGAGCCCGTGGACGTGTCCCTCAGCGCCGATGTCCTCGACGTCGAGTCTGAGCGCACTTACCGGGTGAGCTCGCGCTCGGCCGTGCTCGTCGGCGCGGGCACGGGCGGCGCAGACGGCGATGAGGCCGTCGCGCTGAGCGGCTTCGCGCTCGAGCTCGCGGTCACCGAGCGGGATGGCGCCGATATCGCGGGCGGGACACTCGCAGCGGGCGCCGTCCGTGCCGCCGCCGACGGCCGCGTCGAAATCGCGGACGCACGTCTCGAGTCGCGTCTGCCCGGCGGCGTGAACGCGGCGGCCGGCTGGACGCTCGCGGCCTTCGATCCCGGCGCCGGCTCCCTCGCGACGGAGGGCCTGCGCACCGAAGTGGCCGGCATCGCCGCCGAGTGGCAGCTCGCAGGCGAGAATCTGATCGACCGGCCACGGGCCGAGGGCTCGGCGCGCATCGCGTCGGCGCCGCTCGCCGGCGCGCTCGACGCGCTCGACATCGAGCCGCCGCAGGGCGTCGACCCCGCAGCGCTCGGCGAGGTAAGCGCCGACGTTGCGTTCACGTTCGCGCTCGCGCCCCCGGGCGGCAGCGGCGGCGGCATCGATCTCGGCCCGTACCGGCTCGAAGCTCTGACGGCCCGGATCGACGACCTTCGGGCGCTCGGCGTCACGCTCGATGCGGAAGCTGCGCTCGACGGCGCGAGATTGACCGGCAACGTCGTCGTGCCCGCCTTCACGCCGGTCGAGCCGCTGACGGCGCTCGGCCGGGCGTATGCGCCCGAAGCCCTCGATCTCGGCGCGCTCGATCGGGTCGCGGCGTCCGCCCGCTTCGACTGGGACGCGGAGACCGGGCGCATCGCGCTCGACGAGGTCCGCGCGGAGCTTCTCGGCGCCACGCTGACGGGCGAGGTGGAGCGCACGGCCGATGCCGGCACCGCCTCCTACCGCGGCACCGTCGCGACGACGGGCATTGCGCCGGACCGGCTCGCGCGCCTCCTGGGCGACATGCTGCCAGCGACGATCTCCCCGGCCGAGCTCGGCACGCTCGCGCTCGACACGCGGTTCGCATACGACGCGGGCGCAGACCGCGCGACGCTCGATCAGCTGTCGCTCGAGGCTTTCGGCCTCGCCGCGGCCGGCCGCGCGACGGTCAGCGGCGTCACCGGCTCGCCGGCGCTGACCGGCGAGGCGCGCGTCGAAGCTTTCTCGCCGCGCGACCTGATGCGGCGCTTCGGCCAGAGCGTTCCGGAAACGTCCGACGACGCGGCGCTGCGCCGCGCCATCATCGCAACGCGTTTCGACGTCGATTCCGAGCGCGCCCGCTTCACGAATCTCGACATGACCCTCGACGACAGCCGCATCACGGGCGATTTCGCCGTGACGAGCTTCGAGCAGCTCGGCTACTCCTTCGCGCTCGCGATCGACCGCGTGGACGCCGACCGCTACCTGCCGCCGCGCGCAGAAGACGTGCCCGCCGACGCGCCCGCCGATGCGCCGACTGCCGGCGACATCGAGCTGCCGGCAGAGGCGCTGCACGGCATCAGGCTCGACGGCCGCGTCGAGGTCGGCGAGCTGCGGCTCGCCGGACTCGACTTTCAGGACGTCGCGACCGGCATCGAGACCGGCAACGGCCGGGGGCGGTTGCATTCGGCCGGCGCGAAACTCTACGGCGGCGAGTTCGCGGGCAGCTTCGACGTGCGGGCGGACGGCGAGGATCGCGGGCTGACGCTGACGGGCGAGGCGACCGGCATCGCCCTCGAGCCCATCATCGTCGCGCTGACGGGCGACGCCAACGTCAGCGGCACGGGCGACTTCGACCTGAACCTGTCCGGCCGCGGCGCGACGATCATCGACAACGTCCGCAGCGCGAGCGGCACCGTCGCGTTTGCGCTGCGGTCGGGCGCGATAGAAGGCTTCAACCTCGGCCGCGCGCTGTGCGCCGTCTACAACGCGACGCAGCGGGCCGCGGCGCCGCCCGAACGGCCGGACGTCACGGAGTACGAGGTCATTCGAGGGTCCGCAACGGTCACGAACGGCGTCGCGTCGAGCCCGGATCTGCTCGCGCGCGCATCGTTCATGGACGTGAGCGGCGCCGGCGCGCTGACGCTCGCCGAGCAGCGGCTCGACTACGAGCTCGAGGCGAAGCTGACCGGCTCGATCGGCATCCCGGGCTGCGAGACCATGGACCCGCTGATCGGCGAGTCCATTCCGTTGACGCTGCGCGGCACGGTCACCGATCCCGAGATCCGGCCGGACTTCAGCGAGATCATCGAAAGGCGAGTCCGGGATGCAGTCGAGGACCGCCTGCGCGAGCGGGTTCAGGACCGGCTGCGGGACCTGCTGCAATAACTTTCGTCAGCGCACGCATCGATCACCGCGCAAACTCGGCCGCCAGTTATGGAACAATGGGCGCCGTTTTGAACGGACGACGCAGTGGCTTCTCGTAAGAAAAAGACGACGGCGAAGAAGAAGACGGCCGGCCGCGGGCGCAAGCGACCGACGAAGTCCCGCAAGCGCCGCTCCGGCCGCGGACGCTGGCTGGGCGCCGCGGCGCTCGCGCTGATGCTCGCGGGCGCGGCCGTCGCCGCCTACGTCGCGACGGTCAGCATCACGGTCAGCCGCGAGTTCGAGGCACGGCGCTGGGACGTGCCTGCGCAGGTATACGCGACGCCGCTCGAGCTCTACGCCGGCCGGCGGCTCGCTCCGGACGCGCTCGTCGCCGAATTGCGCCGGCTCGGATACCAGGAGTCCCCCGCCGCGGACAGGCCGGGGCGTTATCGGCAGCGCGGCGCGATTCTCGAGCTGACGACGCGCGCGTACCGCTACACGGACGAGACGCAGCCGGCACAGAGCGTCGCGATCGAGTTCGCGAACGGCCGCATCGCGGCGATCGACGGCCCGCGCGGCGCTCCGCTCGCCCTGCTGCGCCTCGACCCGCTGAGGATCGGCAGCATCTTCCCGGCGCACGGCGAGGACCGGCTGATCGTCGCGCCGGAAGATCTCCCGCCGCTGCTCGTCGAAACGCTGAAGGCCGTCGAGGACCGCCGCTTCGACGAGCACCACGGCATCGACGTCATCGCAGTGCTGCGCGCCGCGCTCGTGAATCTGCGCGCCGGCGAGATCCGGCAGGGCGCAAGCACGCTGACGCAGCAGCTCGTCCGCAGCTATTTCCTGAGCAACGCCCGCACGTGGGAACGCAAGCTGCGCGAGGCCGTCATGGCGATCGCGCTCGAGCTGCACTACGACAAGGACGAGCTGATGCAGGCCTACGTCAACGAGGTCTATCTCGCGCAGGATGGGCGCCGCGCGATCCACGGCTTCGGGCTCGGCAGTCAGTTCTACTTCGGCAAGCCCCTGCCCGAGCTCGAGCTGCACGAGCTCGCCCTGCTCGTCGCGCAGGTCCGCGGGCCGACGTACTACAACCCGCAGCGCCATCCCGAGCGGGCGCTCGCGCGCCGCAACCTGGTTCTCGAGCAGATGCGCGCGCAGGGGCTGATCGACGCAGCTCAGCAGGCCGCCGCGGCAAAGCGCGAGCTCGACGTCGTGGCGGACGCGGGCCGCAGCTCGAGCTATTACGCCGGTTATCTGGATCTCGTGCGCAGACAGCTCTACGCGGAGTATCCGCGCGACGAGCTCGAGCGGCGGGGGCTGACCGTGCTGACGACGCTCGATCCCGCCGTGCAGTCCTCGGCCGAGGCCGCGCTGATCGAGGAGCTCGACGCGCTCGAGAACGGCCGCGCCGCCGACTCGCCGGCGCTCGACGGCGCCGTCGTCGTCACGAGCCCTCACAATGCCGAAGTCCTGGCGCTGGTCGGCAGCCGCAAGACGGGCTACGACGGCTTCAATCGGGCGCTCGACGCGCGGCGGCAGATCGGCTCGCTGATCAAGCCGGCGGTGTACCTGGCCGCGCTCGAAAGCGGGCGCTATTCGCTCGCGTCGCTGATCGACGATTCACCGATCAGCATCGAGCTCGACAACGGCACGCTGTGGTCGCCGCGTAATTTCAGCGGCGAGGCGCATGGCCACGTGCCGCTGGTTCGGGCACTGGCGGAGTCGTTCAACATGGCGACGGTGCGCCTCGGCATGGACGTCGGCGTCGACGCGGTCGCGAAGCTGCTCGTGCGCCTCGGCCTGCAGCACGAGCCCCGGCATTTTCCGTCGCTGCTGCTCGGGGCGATCGAGCTGACGCCGTACGAGGTCGCCGGCATCTACAACACGCTCGCGAACGGAGGATTCAGCATTCCGCTCCGCGCCGTGCGCGCAGTCGTCGACGAGAAGGGCGAGCTCGTGCAGCGCTATCCGCTTTCGATCGAGGAGGCAGCGGACGCGGAGAGCGTCTACGCGCTGAATCAGGCGCTCGTGCAGGTCATGGAGCGCGGCACCGGCGTCACGGCGCGGCGCGGCGCGGCGGCGCGTGTCACGGTCGCGGGCAAGACCGGCACGTCCGACGACCTGCGCGACAGCTGGTTCGCGGGCTTCACGAGCGACAAGCTGGTCGTGACCTGGGTCGGCAACGACGACAACCGCGCCACCGGCCTGACCGGCGCCACCGGTGCGGCGCGGGTGTGGACGCGCGTCATCGATGCGCTCGACGTGGCGTCGTACGCGCCGCCCCCGCCGGCCGATGCGAACCTGATTCCGATCGATTACGGTACCGGGCTCGAGACCGAAGCGAGCTGCCCGGACGCGGTGTTGCTGCCGGTGCCGGCAGAGGCCGAGCCCCCGCGAGCGCGCGGCTGCGGCAGCACGAAGACCCGCATAGGGTCCGGCATCCGGGACTGGCTGCGCGACAGGCTGAACTGATCAGGCGGCCACGTCGAGCGTGGCTCGGTGCGGCGCCTGTCGCAGCATCGCGACAGGCGCCGGCGCCCGCTGCCGGAAGTGAGCCGCGTCAGGTAGCGATCCGGACGCCGCTGAGCTAAGGTCGGCGCCCGTCAGCTACTCTTCGGAGATTTTCCTATGCGTCGTCGGAACCCGGGTCTTCTGGTCCTGTTGATGATGGGCTCGATGTTTTTCGCGTCGGTGCAGAACGCCGCGTATGCGAAAGTCATCAGCACCGAGCAGTACTTGAGCGTCGTCGATCGCGAGCAGGCGCTCGCGCAGGTCGAAGCCGTTCTCGCGCGCGAAGACGTGCAGCGTCGGCTGGAGCAGCTCGGCGTCGATCCGGCCGAGACCGCGGCGCGCGTCGACGCGCTGACGGATGCCGAGCTGGCACAGCTCGCGCAGGATCTCGAGAACCTGCCCGCCGGCGGCAGTCTTCTCGGCGTGATCGGTGTCGTGTTCGTCGTGCTGCTGATTCTCGAGCTGGTCGGTGTCACGAACGTTTTCAACCGCATCTGACGAACGCTCCCCGCCGTGCGGCGGGACGAACCACCGCGTCGAGGAGGGCGTCGCCGAAAAAGCGCGCCCGCTCGACGCGGCGTGCGCGCGGCCGTTGCGCCGCGCGAGCCGATTCGCGGGCGCGGCGGCCGCGCTGCTGGCGATCGCGGGCTGCGCTACGGCACCGCGTTTCGATGCCGCTGTCCTCGAGCCGACGGAGCTCGCCGACGTGCCGTTCTTCCCGCAAACGCAATACCAGTGCGGCCCGGCGGCGCTCGCCACCATCCTGGCGTACGAGGGCGTGCCGGTCGACGCCGGCGACCTCGCGCCTGCGGTTTACGTCGAAGGGCTGCGCGGCAGCCTGCAGGCCGAGCTGCTCGGCGCGACGCGCCGCCACGGCTTCGTGCCTTACCCGATCGAGGCGACGCCTGAAGCGTTGTTCGACGAGGTGGCTGAGGGGAAACCCGTGCTCGTGCTGCAGAACCTCGGCCTGAAACGTCTGCCGGTCTGGCACTACGCCGTCGTGATCGGCTTCGACGACGACAGCGGCCGGGTGCTGCTGCGCTCCGGCACCGAGCGCCGGCGCGCCGAGCGGCTCGACGGGTTCCTGCGAAGCTGGCGCCTCGGCGGCAACTGGGGCTTCGTCGCCGCGGCTCCGGGTGAGCTGCCGGCGACCGCGACGCCCGAACGGTACGTGCGTGCCGTGGCCGGCGCCGAAAGCCTGCTTTCTCCCGCCGCGGCCGACGCCGCATACGCCGCCGCCGCCGATCGCTGGCCGGAAGAGCCCCTCGCGCTGTTCGCGCTCGCCGGCCGGCATGCGGGCGCCGAACGCTGGGACGCCGCGGCAACCGCTTATCGAACGCTGTTGCGGGTCGACCCGGATCACGCGGCGGCGCGGAACAACCTCGCGAACGTGCTCGCCGAGCGGGGCTGCCGCGACGAGGCGCTCCGGCAGGCGCGCGCCGCGCTCGACCTCGTCGGCGACGACAGTCCTTTGCGGCCGGCGATCGAAGACACGGTCGAGTCGCTGTCCGGCACCGGGAGCGGCCCGGAGCCGGGGCACTGCCGAGCCTGAGCCCCGAACGCGCCCCGGCTGCCGCCGCGCTTTACAGCAGCGTCGAGTCGTACTCCTGCACGTCCTCGAGCTCCGCGAGCTGCATCGACGCTGAGATCACGCCTTCCTCGTCGACCGTCACGCTGTCGGCCGGAACGGTGCGGCGTGCGGTCCTGAAAAGCGTGTCGGGATCGGTTTCGACGACATAGTGCGTGACGGCGCCCGTATCGCGATCGATCAGCAGCGTCTCGATCTCCCGCTCCGTTTCGCCGGAGAAGTGCATCGGCTCGCCGATCAGCCGCGACACCAGACGCTGGCGCGCCTGATCCGACGTCAGCTCGAGCTCCTCGGGAGCCTGTGCCGCTTCGGCGTCGTTCAAGACCAGATCCACATCCAGGCTGGCGCCGTGCTCGATCGTGACGTTATCGAAGGTCGCGAACCCGTCTTCGGCGCCGTAGAAGCTCCAGGGATAGGGCGTCTCGTACAGAACGTACTCGACACGGCTGCCGTCGGCGCTGAGGACCAGGTCCGTTACGGTGCCGACAGGGTTCAGGCCGTTGCTGACGTCCGCGCCGAGAAGCTCCTCCGCGCCGACGACTTCGCCGCGCATCTCCGACCACTCGTCCAGACTGCCCTGATCCTCCTGCGCATGAACGGCCGTTCCGGCGAGAACCGCCGACAGCGCCGCGGACGTGAAGCTCTTCGCGATATTTGGATGCGGTCTCATAATCGTACCTCCTGTATGTGCGGACACACATCTGTCGAAAGCGGTCATGCGATCATCGGCCACGACCGACCCTTCCGACCGGAGTGCGATACCAGTGCAAGCCGCATGCCACCTGGAAGGAGCCGCGACGGGCTCGCCGACCGCGGCTGGCCGTCACGAACCCTCCTCCCTGATAACCCGCCGTCATCAGACTTCGGCTGCGCGCGCGACTGCCGGGGGCCGCGGCCCATAACCTGCGTTATATTGCGGCGATAACCGAACGGTATTCGGCGCGGCGCGCCCGCGCCGGCTGCGAGGAAAGACGGCATGGATCTCGACTTGCGGCAGCTTCGCGTCTTCGCGGCCCTGCTGAACGAGCACAGCCTGAGCCGCGCCGCGGAGGTGCTCGACGTGTCTCAACCGGCGCTGAGCAAGACGCTGGCCGGGTTGCGCGAGCAGTTCGGCGACCCGTTGTTCATCAGAGTCGGGCATCGCATGGAGCCGACGTCGAAGGCGCTCGAGCTCGAGCCGCCGGTGCGCGCGATCCTGGATCAGCTGACGACGCTGCGCGCGCTACACGTGCCGTTCGATCCGGCGTCCTCCTCCCGCACGTTCACGTTCTCGGTCGTGGACGCCGGCATGACCAAGATCCTGCCGCCGCTGATCCGTTACATTCACCGGCATGCGCCCAACGTGCGCCTGCAGCTCGTGCCGCTCGACGTCGACCGGCTCGAGACCTCGCTCGAGTCCGGCCGCATCGATTTCGCGATGGGCAGCTATGCGTCGCTGAGCAAGCGCATCCGGCGCCAGACGCTATGGTCGGCGAGCTACGTCAGCGTCGTGCGCCGCGATCACCCGCGCATCACGTCGCGCCCGTCGCTCAAGGCGTTCGCCGCGGAGAAACACGTGCTGGTATCGACGGCCGGGACTGGGCATGCGCACCAGCAGGCGGAGCGCGCGCTGGAACGCGCGATTCCGTCCGGGAACGTGATCTGCCGAGTGCCGACGTTTCTGGCGGCGGGCATCGTGGCGAGCGAGACCGACGCTGTCGTCACGGTGCCGAGGGCCATGGCGGAGTCGCTGGCGCCGCGGCTCGCGCTGCGGATCTTCGCGCCGCCGCTGAAGCTGCCGCGCATCGAGATCTCCCAGCACTGGCACGAGCGGTTTCACCGCGAGCCGGGCAACCAGTGGATCCGCCGGGTATTCGCGGAGCTGTTCGCCACGCAGCGCGGCTGACGCGGCGCGAACGAGCGGCCCGGATCCTGTCGCCGCGGAGGGCGAAAAAAGGGGTCAGCGAAAAAGGGGTCAGGGCCCTTTTTCACTGCCGGCATGGATCTTCCTCGTGTGGCTGCGAAAAAGGGCCCTGACCCCTTTTTCGCTCTTTCGCGCTGACCCCCTTCTCGGTCCCCTGTCGCGTCAGACGGCGGCCTTCAGCGCCTGCCCGACATCCGGCGTGCGGCCGACCGCCGACAGGATCGCCTGCATCGTCGCGACGGCGCTGTCCTCGTCGATCCAGCACGCGGCGGAGCGGTGTCCGTCGACGTCGACGATGACCGACGCAAGCGCTTTGGCCGCCGTGCCCGCTTCGAGCGCGTGCTCCTCGAAGGACTCGACCGCGATGCGCAGCCCGGTCTGCCTCTGCAGAGCGTCGATCAGCGCCTCGACGAGACCCTGCCCGGCACCGGTCATGACGACGTCCCCGCCGGAGCGCGCGACGCGGAACTGCCCGACCGTGCGGTGCCGCTCGGAGCGCGACTCGTAGCCCGCGAGACGCCAGTCGGCCGGCACCGCCAGCAGCTCCGCTTCGAACAGGCCGCGCACCTCGAGCGAAGTGATCTCGCGGCCGCAGCGGTCCGCCTCCCGCTGCACGATGTGGCTCAGCACCGGATGCATCCACTTCGGCAGCGCGATGCCATGGTCCCGCTCGAGAACCAGCGCGACGCCGCCCTTGCCGGACTGGCTGTTGATCCTGACGACCTCCTCGTAGCGGCGCCCGAGATCGCGCGGATCGATCGGGAGATAGGCGACGTCCCAGTCGGCTTTGCCGCGTTCGCGATGGAATGCCATCGACTTGCGGATCGCGTCCTGATGGCTGCCGGAGAACGCCGCGTAAACGAGCTCGCCGACCCACGGGTGACGAGGGTGCACCGGCATCGAAGTGCAGCGCTTGTAGACGTCGATCATCTGCGCCATGTTCGACATGTCGAGCTTCGGGTCGACGCCGCGCGAGTACAGGTTCATCGCCATCGTCACGATGTCCATGTTGCCGGTGCGCTCTCCGTTGCCGAAGAGCGTGCCCTCGATGCGATCGGCGCCGGCCAGCGTACCGAGCTCCGCCGCTGCCACCGCGCAGCCGCGGTCGTTGTGCGTGTGCAGACTGATCCTGAGGCTGTCGCGCTGGATCACGTGGCGGCAGAAGTACTCGACCTGATCGGCGAACACGTTCGGAGTCGTCATCTCGACCGTGGCCGGCAGGTTAATGATGACCGGCTGCCCGGCCGACGGCTGCCATACGTCGATCACGGCGTTGCAGACCTCGACCGCGTAATCCGGCTCCGTGCCGGAGAAGCTTTCCGGCGAGTACTGGAAGCTCCACTGCGTGCCCGGCCTGCGCGCGGCCTCCTCCTTGACCCAGCGCGCGCCGTTTGCGGCGATCGCGGCGATTTCCTCGCGCGACATATGGAAGACCTGCTCGCGCTGCACGGGCGACGTCGAGTTGTACACGTGCACGATCGCCTTCCTCGCGCCGTCGAGTGCCGCGAACGTGCGCTCGATCAGCTCCTGCCGCGCCTGCGTCAGGACCTGCACGGTGACGTCCTCCGGAATTCGGTTCTCGTCGATCAGACGGCGCGTGAATTCCAGCTCGATCTGGGATGCCGACGGGAAGCCGATCTCGATCTCCTTGAAGCCCACCGCGACCAGCAGATCGAACAGCTCGAGCTTCTGCTCGACCGACATCGGCGCCACCAGGGCCTGATTACCGTCGCGCAGGTCGACGCTGCACCAGTCCGGCGCGGCGGTCAGCGTCCTGTCGGGCCAGGTCCGATCCGGCAGCTCGAGCGGCCGGTAGGGCCTGTACTTCGTATGGTCGAAGGCCTCGGCACCGCGCCGGGAGCTGCTCGCCCGAAGCTCGTCCAGCACCCGCTGCGGCAGGCTGCGGTCCGCGGAGCGAGTCGGCGTCGTCGAAGTCATCGGTCTCTCCAGTCGTTTCGTTGAGTCGGCGCCGGCGCCGGCGAGGCGCTGACGGCGTTTCTGAACATTCTATGCCTCATCGAGCGGCATTATTGGCTCAATTTGTGGATAATTAGACGATCATGCGCAATAGTTCACCCTGAATTCACTAAATTTTGTGATTTTCTTGCGGAACAGGAATGAGGCTCGACGTTTACGACCTGAAAATTCTCGCCCAGCTCCAGGCCGACGGCGACCTGAGCAACCAGGAGATCGCGGAGCGCGTCGGGCTGTCGCCGTCGCCGTGCTCGCGCCGGATCAAGCAGCTCGAGGACGCCGGCGTGATCCGCGGCCGGACGGTGCTGCTGGCGCCGAAAGCCCTCGGTCTCGATCTGACGGTGCTGATCCACATTCGTATGGACCGCCATACGCCGGAACGGTTCGAGCAGTTCGAGTCGGCCGTCCGCAAGCATCCCGAGGTGCAGGAGTGCTACCTGATCACCGGGCAGGAAGCCGATTACCAGCTGAAGATCACCGTGCCGGACATGGAGGAGTACCAGAATTTCCTGCTGAACAAGATCACGCGGATCGAAGGCGTGATCGGCGTGCACTCCTCGTTCGTGCTGCGCAAGCCGATCGACACGACGGCGCTGCCGTTGACCTATGCGCAGCGGGAACTGCGGCGGCGCGAAAGCGAGGCGCGGCGGCGGCGCTGAACGGCCCGCGGCGCGAGCGCAATGCCGCAGCGTCGAGACGCGGCTCCTCGGCGCAGCGGTCGATCCGGAGCGGTCGATCCGGAGCGGTCGATCCGGAGCGGTCAGCGCAGCACGGCGGTGATATTGCGCTTCGGCGCCTTGCCGACCGGCAGCCGCACCACTTCCTCGAGCGCGGCGACGTCGACGACAGAAACGTCGTCGCTGTAGCCGTTCGCCACGTACACGAAGCGGCTGTCCGGCGTGAACGTCAGCCAGTCGGGATGGTCGCCGACCTCGACACCCCCGAGGAACTCGAGCTCCGGCAGGGAATAGGCGTAGACGTGGCCGTTCAACCGGCTGCACACCCACAGCGTCTCGCCGTCCGGCGCGACGCCGATGCCGTGAGCGGGCGCGGCGTTGAACGGCGGCTCGCCCTGCTGCTCCGGCGGCACGTCAGGCAACGTGATGCGAGCGACTTCCCTGCGCTCGGCAAAGTCGACGACGGCAAAGCCGTGCACGTCCGAGATCTGCACGAACATGCGCTTCGTCGATCCGTCGGGGTTCGTCTCGAACGCAATCGGACGGATCCCTTCGAGCGTTTCGTCGTTGCGCTTCTCGAACAGCGACCATGCGAGCTCCTCGGTGTCGACGTCGAAGACATTGAGGTTCCGCTCGCCGCCGAAGGTCCCCGCAACGAGCCAGCGGCCGTCCGGAGTCACGTACGTGTTGTGCACGCGCGAGCCCGTGTCGATGTGCCGGACTTTCGCGAGGCGCTCGGTGTCGACGACGTCTATGCCGCCCTCGCCTTCCATGATGCCGACATAGACGTAGCGGCCGTCCTTGCCGATCGAGATGTTGTTCGGCCGCGCGCTGAGCGGAATCTCCGCGATGACGTCGAACGTGCCGGCGTCGACGACGTCGAGCGTGTGTTTCGCTTCGCTCGAAAAATAGAGCCGGCTGCCATCCGGGGCCGCGGCGGCTCCGTGGTTGACCGGGATACCGCGGATCTCGTCGACGATCTCGTGCGTGGCCGGATCGATCAGGTGGATCACGTCATCGCGCGAGTTCGTCTGCACGATGCGCACGCTGTCCGCCCCCGCAACGTCGGCGAAGCCGCACAGCACGGCAATCAGAAGCGCGGCGATCGGCGTCGACCGCGGCGGGTTGTGGTTGCGGCTCATCGTTGATCCCCTCTCGTTCGTTTCGTTGTGCGGGCGGCCCGGCCGCCACTCCGCGGCTCAGTTCGATCGGCGCGTACCGGGGCCGAAATGCTCGACCAGATACTCCACCAGCTCGATCGTCTCAGTCTCGTTCAGGTCGGCGCCGTGCGCAATCATGGTTTCGACGAGGCCGCGCCAGCGCGGCGCGTCGTAGTAGCCTTGATAGACCCACAGGCCCTCGAGATCGTGACAGCCCGTGCAGGCGCGCCGCAGGATCGCCCGTCCGTGCCCCGCCGGCAGAGGGCGCTCGGCCGCGGCGCCGTCGCCGGGTTCGACCGAAGACGTGGCGCAGGACGCCGCCGAAACGGCGGCGCCGACGACCACGAGGGCGCGGACCGCGCTCGATCTGCGGCGGGGCGGATTCTCTTCTTTTGCGCACAGCCCACGCATGGCCGCGCGAAGCGTAGCACGGAGCGTAGAATTCCCCGTCAACCCGGCAAACGAGAGCATATGCCCGAGACTCAGAGCGCAGCGGCCGTGCTGATGATTCGCCCTCGGCACTTCACCGCCAACCCGGAGACGCTCGCGTCGAACCGCTTCCAGGCGGCGCTGCCCTCGAGCGACGCCGGCGTCGCCGCGCGCGCGGAGTTCGACGCGCTGGCCGAGGCGCTCGCGAGCGCCGGCGTGGCGGTGCACGTGCTCGAAGGGTGCGCAGAGCGGGCGCTGCCCGACGAGATTTTCCCGAACAACTGGGTCAGCTTCCATGCCGACGGCACCGTCGTGCTGTACCCGATGATGGCGCCGAGCCGCAGGCTCGAGCGGCGCCGCGACGCTATCGACGCTCTGACGCGCCTCGGCTACGCGGTGCGCGACGTCGTGGACTTGTCCCCGCTCGAGCGGGACGGCCATTACCTCGAGGGAACGGGAAGCCTCGTCCTCGACCGGGAGCGGCGGGTCGCCTACGCGTGCCTGTCGCCGCGAACGACGCGCGGCGGTCTCGAGGCCTTCGCGAAGCGGTTCGATTACGACGTCGTCGAGCTCGAGGCTGTCGATCACGGCGGCCACCCGATCTACCACACCAACGTGATGCTGTCCGTCGGCACGCGTTTCGCGATCGTCTGCTCGGAAACGGTCCGCGACGCCGGAAGCCGCGCGCGCTTGCTTGAACGGCTCGCGGACGGCGGACGCGACGTCATCGAGATTTCGCTGAAGCAGATGCACGCATTCGCGGCCAACCTGCTCGAGCTGCGCGGGCGCCGCGGCGCCGTCATCGCGCTGTCCGCAGCAGCGGCGGCTGCGCTCGACGACGGGCAGAGGCGCCGGCTGGCCTCGCAGGGCGAGCTCGTGCCCGCGCAGATCGGCACGATCGAAGCCCATGGCGGAGGCAGCGTGCGCTGCATGCTGGCCGAAGTGCACCTGCCGCGCCGCGCGCAACCTTAATTCGGAGAGAGTCTCCCGCTCCAGTTCCGCGCGGGCTCGAGTGGCCCCGAATGAACGATGACGGCATCGAGGTTCGTCCTGCCGAAGCCGGCAACCTCGTACAGCAGCTCGAACGACGGCGGTGCCTTTCCGTCGGCCGGACCCGGCGCGGCACGCTCGATCTCGGCGACGTGCCGGGGGTCCGTCACGGCATAGGCCGTCTGCATCAGACCCGCGTCGCGCATGCCGGCGACGATGAGGAACTGATTACCGGCGGGACCGGGAAAAGTCGACAGCAGGCCGTAATCGCGATAGTTGCGGTAGTCCGCCGGCATGCCCGCCTCGCTGACGTAACTCTTGCCGCTCTCGCGCTCGACAAGCTCGTCGTAAGTCTCTCCGACCGCAAGCGCCGACGACTCGAAGACGAAGTCGTAGAGCTTGTCGAGCGCGCTGATGTAGCCGATGTAGAGAATGTGATGGGTGCGCAGGTCCGACGCGTCGAGCTCGGACATCGCCGCGATGCGAACCGGCTTGTCGTCCGTGAACAGCACCCGCAGCACGTCCCTCAAGGCTGTCGCTGCGCTGCGCGGCAGGTAGGTCAGATCGAGATCGACATACCGCTCCGTCACGTCCGCCCCGTACATCAGGTAATTCTCGAGGTCATCGCTCGAGTTGATCGAGAAGTTGCGGACCAGCCGGCCGACGTTGCCGGCCTCGTCGAGCTCGCCGAAGATGTAGTAGTCGCCCACGACGACGAGCGTCGGCAGCGGATCGTCCAGCAGCGGGCGCCAGATCGCGGACTCCGCGACCGTCTCCGCGGCCGATGGCGAACCGGCCGGCGCGCCCGCGGCCGGCGGCCGCAGCCACCAGCCGAGCGCGATGCCGGCAGCGAACAGCACGGCCGCCGCGGCGGCGAGCAGCGGCTGACGCAGCGACCGCCGCGCGGCCGGCGCCGGTTCCTGCTCCGCAGGCTCCTGAGCGCTGACGACGACCCGATACTCTCCCTTCGGGATCGTGATCCGCTGCGGCTCGTCTTTGCCCGCGCCGGAGTAGAAGTTGTCGAGCTTCTGCCGCAGGTGATGGGCGTACACGCGCACCATCGCGTCCTGGCTCGGATCGAAATCCGCGCCGCGGCGGAACACTTCCGTCGCGATCTCGTGCTCCTTCGGCGTCCGGCCCTCGAGCGTGCATGCCACCAGGAACTCGAGCAGCCGCACATACGAGCGCGATCGGCCGAGTGCGCCGCTGGCCCTGATCTTTTCCGCCTGATCGCGGACTACGTCGTGTTGTGCAGTCGAATCCGGCATTCGCCGCGAACCTCGAAGAGCGGCGAGCGGCCGCGCCGAACCGACGCCGGCCGCCCCTCGAAGCCGGGAGGGATGTCCGAGGCGGCGGCGGGCGCCGCTCGCGGCGTGACGCCTGCGGCAAGGTTCGGGAACGGTGCGTGCCAAGAGCCGACACACACCGTTCCGTCCCCCTCCCCCCCAAAATCCTCACGCCGGATCATGCCACGTCCGACCTCACCGCACATCCTTTCCGCCGATCACGTCGGCCCAGCGCGGAGCGGCGTGCGCCGGCTCCATCTCGCCGCCGCGGTACCGCGCGAAATAGCCGCGATATGCGCGCATCGCCATCGGTCCGAACAGCAGCATGATCGGAATGTTCGCCCAAAGCATCACCCCGGTCCCGAAGGTCGAGAACAGATCGAGCTGATCCTGCGTCCGCACCAGCTGCACCGATACCAGGATCAGCAGGCAGTACACGACGCGGTAAGGCATCACGGCGCGCTGCCCGAGCAGATACACGATGCCCTGCTCGCCGTAGTAGCTCCAGGAGATGATCGTCGAGAACGCGAACAGCCACGCCGTCAGCGGCACGATCCAGATTCCGAGGCCGGGCAGCACGCGGTCGAAGGACTTTGCCGTCAGCGTCGCACCTTTCAGATCGAAATAGACGCCCTCGACGGCGATCTTCGGCACGTCGCCCCGCGGAAGGCTGAAGCGGTCGAAATCCGCGGTCCAGCCGACGGCTTCGCTGCCGCGCAGCTCGCCGAACACACGGTGCCGCGCCATGCCCGTCTCCGCGTTGACGCCGGCTTCGACGATCAGAAAAACGATGCCGCCCTCGCGCATCTGCGACCGCGCCTCGACCTCGTCCGCGATGCGGAGCCGGACCGGCTCGACCTGCCACTCCTGCAGCCCGCCGGCCGTCAGGACGGGCGCGCCGTTCGCGACGACGGGCGCGATGTCGGGCGCGGTATCGTAGACGAGCGCGGGCGCGCGGTTCCACGCGCCGCTCAGCAGGATCACGAGGCCGGTCAGCGTGCAGACGACGAGAGTATCGATGAACGGCTCGAGGCCTGCCACGACGCCTTCGCGAACGGGCTCGTCCGTCTTGGCCGCCGAATGCGCGATCGGCGCGGAGCCCTGCCCGGCTTCGCTCGAGAACAGCGCACGCTGCATGCCCTTCAGGAAGCCGTAGCCGGCGGTGCCGCCGATGAAGGCGCCTGCGCCTTCGCTCGGCGAGAACGCCTCGACGAAGATCAGCGCGAACACCGCGGGCACCTCGCCGATGTTCGCGATCACGACGAACAGGGCCGCGAGCACGTAGACGCCGCACATGAACGGCACGATCCGGCCGGCGACCTCTCCGATCCTGCGGATGCCCCCAACGATGACCGCGCCGACCGCGAGCGTCAGCACGAGCCCCGCGATCCACTGCGGCACGCCGAAGTACGTGAAGGAGATATCGGCGACGTTCCAGGCCTGAAACATGTTGCCGCCGGTGATCGTCGAGACGAGCAGCGTCAGGCAGAAGATGCCGCCGACGATCGTGCCGAGCGGCGCCAGCGCCGGGTTCAGCGCCGCGAAGCCGCGCCGCGCGACCCACATCGGGCCGCCGTGCGGATTGTTCGGATCGGACGTATCGCGAAACAGCATGGACTGCGTGACCTCGGTCATTTTCAGCGCCATGCCGACGATGCCGACGACCCACATCCAGAACAGGGCGCCGGGTCCGCCGATCGAAATCGCGATCGCGACGCCGGCGACGTTGCCGAGCCCGACCGTCGCGGACAGCGCCGTGGACAGGGCCTGGAAGTGGTTGATCGCGCCGGGGTCGCCTTTGTCGTCGAATTTTCCGCGGACGACGGCCGTGCCGTGGGTCAGGGCGCGATATTGGCCGAAGCCGCTCCAGACGGTGAACAGCACGCCGACGCCGAGCACGGCCAGCACGCCGA
>JAFGNC010000317.1 GCA_016927175.1 Gammaproteobacteria bacterium
CGACGCTCAGATCGATCTTGCGCGGATCGGCATCTGCCCGGAACAGCGTCATGATGCCGAGAATCGCATCCGGCGGCAGCGGCTTCAGTGATTCGAACACTTCGTTGGTCCCTGGCTGGTGTCAGACCGGCCGGCCGCCGCGCGCGGCGCCGTGCGGGCCCCGCGCGGTCGCGGCGCGTCACGCGAGGCCCAGCAGCCTCTCCGTGTTGCCGTGGTAGAGCTTGTGCCGATCGTCGTCCGACAGATCCATGCCGTCGATGCACGCGATCGTCTCGCGAATGTACATCGGCCCGCGCTCCGGATCGAACGGAGCGTCCGACGAGAAAAGCATGTGGTCGATGCCGAAGAAGGCGAGCGCGCACTCGAGCGCAGGCTTCGAGCCGAAAGTCGCCGTGTCGGCGTAGAAATCCCGGAAATAGTCGATCGGCCGGCGCTTCAGCTCCTTCAACAGGGGCTTGTAGTCGACGCTGCTCGTGCGCGCGCCGAGCTGATCCCACCCCGGACCCACGCGGCCCTCGAAGAACGGCGCCATGCCGCCGGCGTGGTGCGTGATGATCTTCAGGTTCGGGAACTGGTCCATGATCTTCGAGAAGACCAGGCGCGCCATGAAGGCGCTGGTCTCGTAGGGCCACCCGAAAGTCCACCAGATCTCGTACTGCGACTCCTGCTCCGTCAGGTAGTCGGTATGCTTCGGCCCCCGCGCCGGATGCACCCAGATCGGCTTGTCGTACTTAGACATCAGCTCGAACAGCGGCCGGAACTCGGGCGCGTCGAGCGGCTTGCCGTTGACGTTCGTGAAGATCTGCACGCCGGCCGCGCCGAGCTCGTCGATCGCGCGCTGCGTCTCCTTCATCGTCGCGTCCATGTCGTTCATCGGCAGCGATGCCGTGAACGCGGGGAAGCGATCGGGATACCGCTCGCACAGCTCCGCCATGCCGTCGTTGCCGAGCTTCGCGAGGTCCGCGGCGACGGGCGGCGGCGCCATGAACTCGAGCGGCGGCGACGCGAGCGACAGGACCTGCTGATAGCCGTCGAACATGTCCATGACACGAAAACGCTCGTCGAGATCGACCATCATCGGCACGTCGTTGCTGCGCTTCGTGATACCGCGGATCGGGCTGACCTGCTCCAGCCTGGCATGGAAGGCCTTCGGCCAGATGTGATTGAATATGTCGAGCTTCCGCACTCCTCACTCCTTGGCTGATGCGCGCCGCGTTTCGTATGCCGCGGGTATAGTAGAGAGATAGATCACCCACAACAACAGCGGGCCGGAACGAGCGGCCGCGCACGAACGGCCCGGCATCCGGGTCCACCAACGGCGGAGCCCGGAGCGACGGCGTGAAAGCAGTATTGATCGACGGTTTCGGCGGGCCTGAAGTGTTGCGTGTCGGGGACGCGCCGGATCCGCGGCCGAATGCGGACCAGGTGCTGATCCGGGTCGCGGCGACGTCCGTGAACCGGCCGGACACGCTGCAGCGGCAGGGGCACTACCCTCCCCCTCCCGGCGAATCGGAGATCCTGGGGCTCGAAGCCGCCGGCACGATCGAGAAGATCGGCGCCAACGTGCGGGGGCTCGAGCCGGGGCAGCGCGTCGCTGCGCTGCTCGGCGGCGGCGGATACGCCGAGCTCGCCGTCGCGCACGCGCGCCACGTGCTGCAGATTCCGGATTCGATGAGCTTCGACGCGGCGGCCTGCGTCTGCGAGACCTACATCACCGCATACATGAACGTCTTCATCGGCGCCGGGCTCGAGGACGGCGAGACGCTGCTCGTGCACGGCGGCGGCGGCGGCGTCGGCACAGCCGCGATCCAGCTCTGCAAGAGCCTCGCGCAGGAGTCGCGGGTCGCCGCGACGGCGTCGGCCGGCAAGGTCGAGCGGGTCGCGGAGCTCGGCGCCGACCTCGTCGTCGACTACGCGCGCGAGGATTTCGCCGAAGCCGTGCTGCGTCTCACCGACGGCCGCGGCGCGGACGTGATTCTGGACCACATCGGCGGCGCCTACCTCGAGCGGAACATGAAGGCGCTCGCGGTCGCCGGACGCCTCGCGCTGATCGGGATCATGGGCGGCCGCAAGGCGGAGCTCGACCTCGGGCGGCTGCTCGTCAAGCGCCAGCAGATCATCGGCTCTTTGCTGCGCCCGCGGCCGACCGAGGAGAAGGCGGACATCATCGCCGAGTTCAACCGCGCCGTGATGCCGCTGTTCGCGCGCGGCCACATCGCGCCGATCATCCACCGCGTATACCCGCTCGAGGAGGCGGCCGCCGCGCACCGTGCGATGGAGGAGAGCTCCCACTTCGGCAAGATCGTGCTGCGCATCTAGCTTCAGCTGCGCGTGCCGGATCGGGCCCTGTCCGCACCGGCGGACGCGGAGCCGCCGGCGGCTCGCACGGCGCACAACGGGCACCACCTATGGCAGACGACACAGCAACACGAGGTCCGGCACCGGCAGGAGCGCCGGCGGCAGCAGCGGCTGCGCCGTTGCGCAGCCTGCTGTTCGTGCCCGGCAACAAGGAGAACATGCTGACGAAGGCGCTCGGCACGCGGCCGGACGTGCTCGTGCCGGACATGGAAGATTCCGTGCCGGACACCGAGAAGGAGACGGCGCGCCGCACGATCGCCGCCTTTCTGACGCGGCTCGCCTCGACCGGCGCGCTGCTCGTGCCGCGCGTCAACGCGCTCGACACGGAGTGGCACGAAGCGGACCTCGCGGCCGTGATCGGTCCGGAGATTCACGGTGTCTCGGTCGGCAAGATCCGCCGCGCGGGCGACATAGCGGCGATCTCGGCGCTGATCGCGAGGTTCGAGCTGCGCGCCGGGATTGCCGTCGGCCACGTCCGGCTGATCCCGTGGATCGAAACCGCCGAAGCCATCGTCAACTGCCGCGAGATCTGCGCGGCCAGCGATCGCATCATCGCCGTCGCTTTCGGCGCCGAGGACTTCACGAACGACATGGGCATCGACCGGCTCGACGACGAGTCGCAGCTCGCCCATGCGCGCTCCGCGCTGTGCATCGCTGCCCGCGCGGCCGGCGTGGCCGCGCTCGACACGCCTTACTTCCGGTTCCGCGATCGCGACGGGCTCGAGCGCAACGCGCGTGCCGCAAAACATGTCGGCTTCAAGGGCAAGTTCGCGATCCATCCGGAGCAGCTCGACGCCCTCGACGCGTGCTTCTCCCCTTCGCCGGACGAGATCGCCGAAGCCGAGCGCATCGTCGCGGCG
>JAFGNC010000318.1 GCA_016927175.1 Gammaproteobacteria bacterium
AGGCGGTTGCCGACGTCGAGATAGATGTCGGTATCGTCGCCGATGCAGACGCCCCATAGCGCAGCGAGTGCAAGGCCTGCAGCGAAGCTGGTCGTTTTGCGCCTGTCCATCGTCTTCCCTTTCAATCAGTTGCTCGGCACGAGCACGATCAGGCCTTCGACGAGCCGGGCACGGCCGAGGCCCTCGTCGGAACGGTCGTAATCGGCGACGACGCGGAACGACGCCGCGCGGAAGCTGTCGATGCTCGACTCGAGGACGCGCGGCGGCGGTTTGTCCGGCGGCGTCATGCGCTCGATCCGCACGTTCAGGTTTCCGGCGGCGACCTGGTCCGCCACGTAGCCGGCCGGCAGCGGCACGCCGTAGGAGTTGCAGCCGGCCTCGCCTGCCGTGCAAAAGCTGTAGCCCGCACCGCCGACTATCGGGGTCGTCCTGGGATCGGCCGCGACGATCTCGGTCATCGCCTGCGCGACCTCGAGCGACGCGAAGCGGGCCTCCTCGTTCTGCGCGAGACGGATGCCGATCGTGCTCGAGCGCATCGACGTGACGCTCAGGATCGTGATCACGCCGAGGAAGATCAGCGCCGTGATCAGCACGGCGCCGCGCTCGAGCTTCTCTGGTTTGCGCGAGTGCATCGGTCTGACTCCTAAATCTGCTCAGGCTGCAGTCTGCGCAGGTTGCGCAGGTTGTGCAGGCCCACCGTGATGGAGAAGGCCCGCCTGTAGAAATTGTCGGCAGGCGTGTAGTCGGGGGCATTGCCGATCGAGTAGGTCTTGTCGTTCGTGTACTGCGCGTTGCGCTCGGCGCTGCGTGCGAGAATCGAGATCTGCGCGGAAACCGCCGTCTGCATCTGCTCGAGTGTCGGGTTGGAGAGGTAGACGTTCGGCTCTCCGTCGCCGTCGCCGTCGAGGCCGTACTCGACCTGAAGGTTCTCGATACCGTAGGCGAGAACCTCGGGGACCGGGACCGCCACTCCGGTCCCGAAGACGAGCCGGCACAGGCTCGGTATACCGTCGCCCGGCGCACGGCTGTAATTACGTACGAAATAGATGCTCGCGCGGTATTCCCATTCCGTGAAGGGCGGCGGCACGTCGACGGCGGGCGGCGCCGCGACGGGCTCCCGATAGAGCAGGCCGAGTGTGCCGTTCGTTCTGAGATAAACATGGTCTGCCGTGCCCGCGGCGGGCGCCTCGGCGCCGGCGACGCGCCTGACGGCGATGACGTCCGTCCCCGGCACGTGCTCGCTCGCGGTGACGCAAGGGAAGGCCGTGCTCGCAGCCGTACCGGTCGCGTTGTCGACCGTCGTCAACGCAAGGGACCCCCCGGTGACCGGGTGCACGGTTCGATATATCCAGTTGTCGGCGCCGGACGCCGCACAGCCGTCAAACCCGTTCAGGCTGTCGTCGAGCGTCATCGAGCCCGGCAGCATCAAGTCCGCATAGTAGCCCGCCATGCTGAGATCCGTGGACAACGCCTGAATCGCGTAACGCGCGTCGTCCTGCATGCGCTGGACCATCTCGTCGGTGTCGAAGCTGCGCCGGCTCGTCAGGAAGATGCTGAGGACCGCACCGCTGACGAGCAGGCCGAGCACCATGGCGATCATCAGCTCGACGATAGTGAAGCCGCGCATACGCCGGCGTGAAGGCATCGTGCTCATATCTGCGGATCCATGTAGCTGCGGATAACAACCACACGGCGGAATTCGTCGTTGTCGCCGTAAAGGCCCGATCCCGCGCCGCAGTCACTTACCGTGGGATCGCTCAGCCCGATGCGTCCGCGCCACGCCACCGCAACGACGTACTCGCCGGCGCTGCCGTCCACCGGACCGTCGACGCAGGCGCTCGGCGACACGAGCCCGCCGGAGCCGCCGGCAGCGGTCGACTCGGCTCCCGCGTCGAGCATCCGCTCCCACTCCCACAGCTTATGAGCGGCGAACGCGTCCGACTCGCACGGGTTATTCGGATCGTTGCAGGCAGCCGGCTCGGCGCCGCGCGAGCCCCGCCCGAGCGTTCCGGCCGTCACGTAAAATTCGAGCTCCGAGTCGTTCGAGCGCATCTGCTCGAGCAGCGCGTACGCCATCTCCGCTGCAGTCGAACGCTGCACGGCATCGAAGGTCGACTGCCGCGAAACCGTGAGCAGCCCGCTGATACCGAGGACCCCGATGCTGAGCACGACCGTGGCGATCAGCACTTCGATCAGCGAGAAGCCGCGTTGCGTGGTCAAGCAGGGTGTCGCTCCGTCTCGAGTGCTCACATGGAAGCCTTTCGTGCCTTCGCAATCTGCCGCGCCGGAAAACGCGGGCACCGCCGTACCGGTACCCGTAGACTCGAACACGCAGTGCGTTCCGGCACGGTTTCGCGGATTGCACATAAGAGCAGGACCCCGTCGATTCTTGTGACGCAGTTCACAAGCTGCCGCCCGGTGGCTCGCGCATCCGCCGGGCGCTGCAGCATCGTCACCGTCAGCTCGGGCACGGCGCCGTCGAGCCGACGCGGGCCAGATGCGAGACACGAGGCCGACCGCTCGGGTCGACCATCACCGCGCGCGCGTGATCCGAGCCGCGGTCGTCGCACATCAGAAACGCACCCGTACCCGTGCCCGTCGTGACGCGGCCGTTCGGCCGGTATGTGATGCTGCCTCCGAAAGCGAACGCCTGTACCGAAAGCGAGCGCGCGGGCTCCGAGACACGCTCGATCGGCTCACCCGGATCCGGACTCCCGTCCGCGTTCCGGTCGACGAACACCATCCGCCCCTCGGCCCAGTCCGCGGCATCACAGCCCGAGCCGCTGCTGGTCGGGCACATCACGACGCGCTCGTTGCTCGTGATGGCGAGATCGCGCATGTAGTGCATGTCGGCCAGAAAGCCGTTGGCCGAGGCCACGATCCTGGCGTTCTTCGTGACGGTCATGTAACCCGGCACACCCAGCGAAAGCAGCAGCCCGCCGACGGCGAGCGCGACCATCAGCTCGAGCAGCGAGAATCCCGATTGCAGACGCGCGCGCGGCCGCGAAGCCGCCTCACGTTCCGTATCCCGCGAAGCAATTATTCGTCGAATCATGTGTTCGTCTCCGTGTGCCGCGAGTCGCGACACGGCGCCCGAGACCGAGCCGACAGGCCACGGCGAACGCCGCGGCCTGCCGTGACAAGAGCTCGTCCCTCACGCCGCGCGCTCACCGGCAGGCCGCTTCGGCCGGCACTACTTTCCTGCTCGCGCGTGGCCGGCGTTTCGAGCGCCTTCTATCGCTCCGTTCGCCGTGGCAAGGCCGCCGGCGCTCGCTTCGACCGCTCGATCCGAAGCCGGGTCCGGCAAGGCAAGGCCATCTGCGTCGGCGGGCTCATCGATGGGCTCGGGTGTCGGGCTTTCCGCCGGCTCGTCGCCGCCGGTCTCCGTCGACGTGTCGCCACTGCCGTCGTCGGGGCAGCCGAAGATGTCGCATTCCGTTTGAGCGGATGCCGAGCCCAGCATCAGCAGGCTCGCAAGAGATGTCAGTAATGCTTTGCGCTTCATTTCTCGACTCCTTCATCGCAGACCGTTCACGACGGGCAATGAATCGTCATTGCATCCGCCACCTTCGAAGGACCGTCGATCCGGATCGAGTCTTGCGCGAGAGGGGGACCGGCATCGTCGCTGCGAGCTCGCGGAAACTCGATCGGAACGATGACCGTTCCCGCGCGTTGACGATGGCAGCCCCGCTGTCCTAGCCGTCGTCGACCTTAGACCGGTGGCTTTGCGCCCCTGTCTTTCGACAGGTTTGCCCTTTCGAGGTTGACGGCAGTTTGATGTGCGTCGAAACGCGAAATCAACAAAGTTTTGACAGAAGCGAGAAAGTCGCAAAACGAAGGCAAGTCGTCGCCGGCTTGCGGAATTTCTGCTTCATGCGACGCGCTTCACGATATGCGAACGCCGATGGAACCGACCGGCGGGTTGGATCGTTAGCACGAGTCCGGAGAGCGCTACGGAGAACACTCCGTTGACCGATGACGATCGCGGCTGTCTTGCCTGCGCCGGCCATGGCGATGGAGATGGCGATGTTCCGGAACTGCAATCGACCGCCGGCGTCCAAACAGGATCTCGATCGCCGATCCACTGAGGTACTGATGGCCAGACTGCCGCTGCGGCTGCTGGGGCTCGCGCTCCTGACGGTGACCATCACTGTCGGGAGCTGCCAGGCGCTCTTCCACGACGTGCGGCTGCCGTTTCAGGAGCCGCCGGTGGAGCGTCCGGAACGCTGATGCGAGACGCTGACGACCTGCTGCGCAAGGGCCGGGCCTGGGTGCCCGTGCTGAAGTCGGCCGTGTTGTTCGTGTTGCCGCTGCCGCTGCTGCTCGCGTGGGTCGTCACGCTGATAGCCGGCGACGTGGGGCGTTTCGCTGCCGTGAGCGGCGCGCTGGCCGCATTCTTCGGCGCCGGTGTGCTGACCTGGCGGGGGCTTGTGGCGCAGGCGCGCTACTACCTCGGCGAGCGGCTCGATCCCCCGGCGGTACCGCTGAAGCTCGTCAGCGCCGTGCTGACCGGGCTCGGCGCGGCGCTCGCGGCGGCAGCCGGCGGTCACGGCATCCTCAGCATGAGCGTGTTCGCCGTGCTCGCCGTCGCGGGCTACTTCGCCTTCTATGGCCGCGATCCTCGCCGCAAGCGGATCGAGCTGCCGGCGGTGGGCGGCGTGGATCGCGTCGCGGTGACGGCTCAGCTCAAGCAGGCTTACGGGCGGCTTCAGGGTATCGAGGCGGCGGCCCGCGCCATCGCCGTGCCGGAGTTCGTGGAGCGGCTCCAGCGGATCATCCGCATCGGCAAGCAGATTCTGGCGGAGATCGAGCGCGACCCGCGCGACGCGTCACGCGCGCGGCGGTTCCTGAACCTCTATCTCGACAGCGCCGAGCGCGTCACCGGCGAGTACGCCCGCACCCACCGGCAGATCCGCCACCGCCCGCTCGAGAACAACTTCCGGCAACTGCTGATCGAGATGGAGCAGACGTTCGAGGCACAGCATCGTAAGCTTCTGGATAACGACGTGATGAACCTCGATGCCGAGATCGAGGTGCTCAACGCACGCTTGAAGCACGAAGGGGTCGACTGACCCGCGATCAGGAGAGATGCGATGACGGAGCCCGGACCCACGCAGAAGAATCAGCTTCAGGACCCGCTGCCGCTGCCCGAGACCGAGGTCACGTCGTACTCGTCCGCCACGGGCACCGCGCTTGCCGAGATCGAACGGGCCCTGGCCGAGCTCGATCTCGACGACAGCAACTCGATTATGTTCTTCGGCACCGCTGCCCAGAGCGAGGTGACCGAGGTTGCGGACGAGATGCTCGAGGGCGTGCGCAACAAGGACACCGGCCGCGCGGGACAGGCCCTGAACGAGATGGTGTCCACGCTGCGCGGGTTCTCGGTGGACGATCTGGACCTCAACCGCAAGCGAAGCCTGCTTGCACGGCTCCTCGGCAGGGCCCGGCCTGTCGCGAAGATCCTGCAGCGCTACGAGGAGGTGCGCGCGCAGATCGACGGCATCAGCAATCGTCTCGACGAGCACACCAGCGCGCTGATGAAAGACATCGTCGTGCTCGACCGCCTCTACGAGAAGACGCTCGCCTACTTTCACGCGCTGGCCGTCTACATCGCCGCCGGCGAGGAGGCGCTGCGGCGGCTCGACGCGGACGTGCTGCCGGCGCTCGCCGCTGAAGCCGAAGGCAGCGACGACATGCTGAAGGCGCAGAGTCTGCGCGACATGCGGGCGAAGCGCGACGACCTCGAGCGGCGGGTGCACGACCTGAAGCTGACCCGGCAGGTGACTATGCAGAGCCTGCCGTCGATACGCGTCGTGCAGGAGAACGACAAAGCCCTGGTCAGCAAGATCGGCTCGACGATGGCCAACACGATCCCGTTATGGCGCCAGCAGCTCGCGATGGCGGTGACCATCGCCCGCTCCGCCGAAGCCGGTGACACGCTGAAGGAAGCCACCGACCTGACGAACGAGTTGCTGACGGCGAACGCCGAGGCGCTGCGCACCAGCACGCAGTCCGTGCGCAGGCAGATCGAGCGCGGCGTCGTAGACATCGAGGCCGTGAAGCAGGCGAACGATTCGCTGATCGCGACCATCGACGATGCGCTGACCATTGCGGACGAGGGGCGGCGCCAGCGCGCCGAGGCGGAGAAGCAGCTCGTCACGTGCGAGAAGGAGCTGAAGCAGGCGTTGGTGGCTGCAAGATCGCGCGGGGGCTGAGCGCGCTGCCGGTTCCAAGTCCAACCTCGACAAACAGATCCAGTCCCTGATCCTACCCTCGTCGGCGCCGAGCACGGCGGGACCTCTCGAGCCCTACGCTGCTCACACCGCTGTCTGCTGAAAATGCCTGTAACGGCATGATTTCGAGTTGGAAAGCGGGCGTGAGCTGGATATACTTACAGTCTCGCACAGCCATGGCTTATGGGGAGTGGCATGAGAGCAAAGACGCATGACCGTAACGGGCCTTCACCTTCGGCCGGCCCCCGCTCCATCGATGAACTCGACGAAGCGATTCTCACGCTCTCGCGTCAGATGAACACGCAGACCTATCGCTGGCTCATGCTGGTGCGCGAATTCGACGATCGCATGGGTTGGGCGAAATG
>JAFGNC010000046.1 GCA_016927175.1 Gammaproteobacteria bacterium
AGCTCGCCGCGACGACGCAGTCGGGGATCTACGGCCTGCCGGCGCAGGCGACGGCCGGCGCGATGACGACGCGCGCCGCGGCCGAGTCCTTCTTCATCGCGGGCACGAATCGCGCGATGTTCCGCTTCACGCTGATGAACCACATGTGCATGGATCTCGAGCAGGTCCACGACACGAGTCTTCCGACGGATCGGATCCGGCAGGACGTCTCGCGCAGCCCGGGCGGCGACAGCCGCGTGTTCATGAACAACTGCGCCGGCTGCCACACCGGCATGGATCCGCTGGCCCAGGCTTTCGCCTACTACGATTTCGACCCGGAGTCCGGCAGCATCGAGTACACGGACGGAGCGGTCCAGCCGAAGTACTTCAACAACGAAGAGACCTTCGCCGACGGCTTCGTGACGCCGGACGACTCCTGGGACAACTACTGGCGCGAAGGGCGCAATGCGCTGCTCGGCTGGGACGAGTCTCTGCCCGGCTCCGGCAACGGCGCGAAGACGATGGGTCAGGAGCTGGCCGCGTCGGAGGCGTTCGCGCAGTGCCAGGTCGAGAAGGTTTTCGAGGCGGTGTGCCTGCGGGAGCCGGTCGACGAGAACGACAGGGCGCGGGTCGCGAGCATGACGAGCACGTTCAGCAACGACAACTACAACCTGCGTAACGTGTTCGCCGGGTCCGCCGTCTACTGCATGGGCGACTAGCCCGGCGCTCGAACGTTCCTCTTCACGCGGAGTCACGAAAATGCAGGATGCAGGTCACATCGGACGCGGGATAACGGCGGCCGGCATCCGGATCGCCGCCCGCGCGGCGCTGCTCGCCGCGGCCGCGGCAGTCGCCGCCTGCAGCGGCGGCAGCGGCGCCGGCGTCGAGGAAATTCCGGGCAGCGGCTCGACCGGCGGCTCGAGCTACAGCGGCCCGGCCCCGTCCACGGCCGACGTGCAGTCGTTCAAGATCAACCTGTACGACAACGTGCGCGCCGGCAATCGCTGCGGCTCGTGCCACGGCGTCGACGGCGGCCAGGCGCCGATGTTCGCGCGCGGCGACGACGTGAATCTCGCCTATGCGCAGGCGAACGGCATCGTGAACCTCGCCTCGCCGCAGGACTCGCTGATGGTTACGAAGGTCGGCGGCGGCCACAACTGCTGGCTGACCAGCGACAGCGCCTGCGCCGACATCCTGACGACGTGGATCTCGAACTGGGCGGGCGAGCTCGCGAGCGGCGGCGGCCGCAAGATCGAGCTCGAGGCACCGCCGCTGCGCGACCCGGGCGAGAGCAGGAACTTCCCGGCCGACACGAGCCTGTTCGCGACGACGGTCTACCCGCTGCTCGAGGCGCACTGCTCGGGCTGCCATGCGTCGAGCGCGCCGGCGCAACAGTCGCCGTTTTTCGCCGAAGGCCCCGCGGGCGACTCGGCCGCGGTCGCGGCGGCCTACGACGCCGCGAAGGCGCGCATCGATCTCGATGACCCGGCGCGCTCGCGCTTCGTCGTGCGGGTGCGCGACGAAGGGCACAATTGCTGGACCGGCAGCTGTGCCGCGGACGGCGACGCGATGCAGGACGCGATCGCGCAGTTCGCGGCCGGCGTGCCGCTGACCGCCGTGGATCCGGCGCTGGTTGCGAGCAAAGCGCTGCGCCTTTACGACGGCACGATCGCGGCCGGCGGCAACCGCTACGAGGCGAACGTCGTCGCGCTGTACGAGTTCAAGACCGGCCAGGGCGGCACGGCATTCGACACGAGCGGCGTAGACCCGGCCATGGACCTGACCCTGTCCGGCACCGTCGAATGGTTCGGCGGCTGGGGCCTGAACTTCGCGGGCGGCAAGGCACAGGCCTCGACGGCCGCGAGCGCGAAGCTGCGCGAGCAGATCGCCGCCACGGGCGAATACTCGGTCGAGGCGTGGGTCGCGCCCGGCAACGTCGTGCAGGAGGACACACGCATCGTCAGCTACTCGGCCGGCCTGATGCAGCGCAACTTCAACCTCGGCCAGACGATGTACAACTACGACTTCTTCAACCGCAGCAGCAACTCGGACGAGAATGGCAATCCGCAGCTGTCGACGCCCGATGCGGCGGAGGTGCTGCAGGCGACGCTGCAGCACGTCGTCGCGACGTTCGATCCGGTCGAAGGGCGCAGGATCTACGTGAACGGCATGCTGGTCGCCGAGGAGGCCGCGCCGGGCGGCTCTCTGGCGGACTGGGACGATACTTTCGCGTTCGTCCTCGGCAACGAGGTCTCGGGCGACCGGCCGTGGAGCGGCGTGATCCGGCTCGTCGCAATCCACAATCGCGTGCTGACCGAGGCGCAGATCCTGCAGAACTTCGCCGCCGGCGTCGGCGAGCGGTTCTTCCTGCTGTTCAGCGTCGAGCACCTGATCGACGTGCCGCAGAGCTACGTCGCGTTCGAAGCCGCGCAGTTCGACAGCTACGCATATCTGTTCCGCGACCCGTTCTTCATCAGTCTAGACGAGTCGGCGCAACCGGACGCCGTCGATCTGACGGGGCTTCGCATCGCAGTTAACGGCAGGGAAGCTTCCGTCGGGCAGTCTTTCGCGAAGCTCGATACCGTGCTCGACGGCGCCTCTTACGATCCGGAAGCGGGCCAGCCGCTCGCCGATCTCGGTACCGTCGTGCCGCTCGAGAAGGGCCCCGACTCGGACGAGTTCTTCCTGACCTTCGACGTG
>JAFGNC010000319.1 GCA_016927175.1 Gammaproteobacteria bacterium
GACGACGCGGACGTGTGCATGGTCGAGATCGGCGGCACGGTCGGCGACATCGAGTCGCTGCCGTTCCTCGAGGCGATCCGCCAGATGGGCGTCGAGCTCGGCCGCGACCGGGCGCTGTACATCCACCTGACGCTGGTGCCGTTCATGTCGACGTCGTCCGAGATCAAGACGAAGCCGACCCAGCACTCCGTCAAGGAGCTGCGCTCGATCGGCATCCAGCCCGACATCCTCGTGTGCCGCTCGCAGCATCCGCTGCCGGCCGAGCAGCGCGCCAAGATCGCGCTGTTCACGAACGTCGAGAACCGCGCCGTGATCTCGGCCGTCGACGTCGACGATCTGTACAAGATCCCGATGATGCTGAAGGACCAGGGCCTCGACGATATCGTCGTCGACAAGCTGCGCCTCGACGCCGCGCCGGCCGATCTGTCCGAATGGCAGACGGTCGTCGACGCGAGGGCGCACCCGGAGGCGGAGGTCACGATCGCGATGGTCGGCAAATACGTGGACCTGAAGGACTCGTATCTGTCGCTGACCGAGGCGCTGCTGCACGCCGGCATCCACACACGTACGCGCGTCAACATTCAGTACGTCGAATCCGAGGACATCGAGCGCTTCGGCACGGACTGCCTGAACGACGTCGACGGGATCCTCGTCCCGGGCGGTTTCGGCGAGCGCGGCATCGAGGGCAAGATCGACGCCGTCCGGTTCGCGCGCGAGAAGCGCGTCCCCTACCTCGGCATCTGCCTGGGGATGCAGGTCGCCGTGATCGAGTACGCGCGCAGCGTGCTGGGGCTCGCCGGCGCGCATTCGACCGAGATCGACCGCGCGACGCCGGACCCGGTCATCGCGCTGATCACCGAATGGCAGGACGAGAGCGGGCTCACGCAGGAGCGCACCGCGGATTCCGATCTCGGCGGCACGATGCGTCTCGGGGCGCAGCGGTGCCAGCTGAAGGACGGGACGCTGGTCCGCTCGATCTACGGCCGCGACGTGATCTCCGAGCGGCACCGTCACCGTTACGAGTTCAACAACCGCTACCTCGAGAAATTCGAGGCGGCGGGCTTCGTGTTCTCCGGCTTCTCGCAGGACGGTCTCGTCGAAGTCGTCGAGCTGCCGGACCATCCGTGGTTCCTGGCATCGCAGTTTCACCCGGAGTTCACGTCCACGCCGCGGGACGGGCACCCGCTGTTCACGAGTTTCATCACCGCCGCGCGCGCGTGCCAGGGGCTTAAACTGCCGCGGGCCGCGCGCGCATGAGAATCGCGGGGCTCCCGATCAGCGCCACCGGCCCGCTGTTCGTGATCGCCGGGCCCTGCGTGATCGAGAGCGAGGCGCTGGTTCTCGCGACGGCGGAGACGCTGCGCGACGTCTGCGCATCGCTCGGGGTGCCGCTGATCTTCAAGTCTTCCTTCGACAAGGCCAACCGCTCGTCGATGTCGAGCTTCCGCGGGCTCGGGCTCGAGGAGGGCCTGCGCGTGCTCGAGCGCGTCAAGCGCGAGACCGGCGTGCCGGTCCTGACCGACGTGCACGAGGACACGCCGCTCGACGAGGTCGCTTCCGTCGTAGACGTGCTGCAGACGCCGGCGCTGCTCGCGCGCCAGACGAACTTCATCGTCGCCGTCGCGAAAGCCGGGCTGCCGGTGCACCTGAAGAAGGGCCAGTTTCTGTCGCCGGAGGAGATGCTGAACGTCGTCGAAAAGGCGCGCTCGACGGGCAACGACCGGCTGCTCGTCTGCGAGCGCGGCGTGTCTTTCGGCTACCACAACCTGGTCGTCGACATGCGCTCGCTCGGCATCCTGCGCCGCAGCGGCGCTCCGGTCGTCTTCGACGCGACGCACGCGGTGCAGAGGCCCGGCAGCCTCGGCACGGCCTCCGGCGGCGAGCGCCGCCACGTGCCGCTGCTGGCGCGCGCCGCGGTCGCTGCGGGCGTCGCAGGCGTCTTCCTCGAGACGCACCCGGATCCGGAGCGCGCGTTGTGCGATGGCGCGACCGCGTGGCCGCTGCACCTGATGCACGACCTGCTGGCGCAGCTGAAGGACATCGACGCGGTGGTCAAATCGACGCCGTACCTGGAGACGCGTCTTGTTTGACGGCCTTCGGAGCTCGTCGGGGTCCGGAGCGGCGTCTTTGGCGGTGTCTGGTGCGTGCGGCGGCACGACGCTTCCCGGGACGCTCTGCGACAGGACGTCGCAGAGCGAGCCCCCAGGGACGGGTTTACGGCGGTCCCGGAAAGCGCCGTATCGCCGCGTGCGCCAGACACCGCCCCGCTCTTGAGCCGAGCACGAACGCAGCGGAACCCTCTCGACGGAACGCAGAGATCTTCTTTGACTTAGGGATGGACAAAAAATGAGCACGATCACGAACGTCACCGGCCTCGAGGTCATCGACTCCCGCGGCAACCCGACCGTCGAAGCCGAGGTCACGCTTTCGACCGGCACCGTCGGCCGCGCCGCCGTCCCGTCCGGCGCCTCGACCGGCTCGCGCGAAGCCGTCGAGCTTCGCGACGGCGACCGCCACCGCTACCTCGGCAAGGGCGTGCTGCACGCCGTCGCGAACGTCGAAGGCGAGATTCGCAACGCCGTGCTCGGGCTCGACGCCGAAGACCAGCAGACGCTCGACCAGCGACTGATCGACCTCGACGGCACCGACAACAAGAGCCGCCTCGGCGCCAACGCGATACTGGCCGTATCGCTCGCCGCCGCCAAAGCCGCCGCGGCCGACAGAGGCGTGCCGCTGTTCCGCCACCTGCACGTCGCGCAGGAATACGTGATGCCCGTGCCGATGATGAACATCATCAACGGCGGCGCCCACGCCGACAACAGCGTCGACATCCAGGAGTTCATGATTCTGCCGGTCGGCGCGCCGAGCTTCTCCGAAGCGCTGCGCTACGGCGTCGAAGTGTTCCATGCGCTGAAGAAGGTGCTCGCCGGCCGCGGCATGAACACCGCCGTCGGCGACGAGGGCGGCTTCGCGCCGGACCTCGGCTCGAACGAGGAAGCGCTGCAGACGATAGGGGAGGCCGTCGACGCGGCCGGCTACACGCTCGGCCGCGAGATCTTCCTCGGCCTCGACGTCGCGAGCTCTGAGTTCTACCGTGACGGCGCCTATGCGCTCGAGTCCGAGAACCGCCGCTTCACGTCGGAGGAGTTCGCGGGCTACGTCGAGGACCTGGTCGCGCGTTACCCGATCGTGACGGTCGAGGACGGCATGGCCGAGAACGACTGGGACGGCTGGCGGCTCCTGAGCGGGCGCATGCGCGACCGCGTGCAGCTGGTCGGCGACGATCTGTTCGTCACGAACACGAAGATTCTCGCGCAGGGCATCGAGCAGCAGGTCGCGAACAGCATCCTGATCAAGCCGAATCAGATCGGCACGCTGACGGAGACGATCGCGGCGATCGACATGGCCGTCGACGCGGGCTATTCGGCCGTCGTGTCGCACCGCTCCGGCGAGACCGAGGACGCGACGATCGCGGACATCGCGGTCGCGACGCGCGCGACGCAGATCAAAACGGGATCGTTGTCGCGATCGGACCGGCTTGCGAAGTACAATCAGCTCCTGAGGATCGAGCGCATGCTAGGGGGGAGCGCGAAATATGCCGGTGCCGGCGCGTTCCCGGTCAGTCTGTAGCGGGTCTCGGCGTAACCCGGTGACAGGCAACGATTCGCGCGGGGGCTAATGCGGACACTACCCGTCACCGACAGGCCATGCGGCTCCTGATCGCGCTGCTGGCCGCAGCGCTGGTCGTTCTGCAGTTCCGGCTGTGGCTGACCGAAGGCGGCCTGCGCGAGGTCTGGCGGCTGAAGGAGCAGGTTGCGCTGCGCACCGAGGAGAATCGGCTGCTCGCCGAGCGTAACGCCGCGCTCGAGGCGGAGGTGCTGGACCTGAAGCGCGGTCTCGCGGCGGCCGAGGAACGGGCGCGCAGCGAGCTCGGCATGGTGCTGCCCGACGAGAGCTTCTTCCAGATCGTAGACTCGTCGGCCATGGACGGCGTCGTGGAGATGCCGCGGGCCGACGCGCCGACCGCGGACGCGCTGACGGCAGACGGTCCCGCAGTCGCGGTGCCGCCGGCGCCGTAGCCGAGCGTGGCCGGCGCGAAGCCTGCGCCGACCGTCACCGGCCGCGCCTGCCGGCCGCCGAAGCCTCAGCGCCGCCGCAGCAGCACGTAGACGGCGCCGGTGCCCCCGTGGCGGCGCGTGGCAGACGTGAAAGCGAGCACGTCGTCCCAGCGCGCGAGCCACTCGCAGACCGCATGCTTCAGCACGGGCCCGCCGGGGCCGGAGCCGCTGCCTTTGCCGTGGATCACGCGCAGGCAGGCCAGCCCGCGGAGTCTCGCCGCGACGACGGTCGCCTTCAGCGCTTCGTGTGCCTCGACCCGCGTCATGCCGTGCAGGTCGATCTCGGCGGCGACGCTGAACCGGCCGCGGCCGAGCTCCTTCAGCGTCTGAGCGGAAACGCCGGGACGGCGGAACTCGATTTCGCCGCTCGGCTGCTCGATCAGCTCGCCGTTCAGGCTCTCGTTCAGCACGGCCAGACGGGCCGCCCGCGCATGCCGCGCACGCGGCGGCGGACGTCGCCGTTGCGCGACGACGCGGTTCTGCCGCTCGAGGGGCTTGACGTCCGCCATCGCCCGGCGGAACGCGATCAGCTCGTCGTTGCCGCTGTCCATGCATCAAGTATAGTTGCACCGTTCTTGGCTGTTCCAGGGAACGGTGTGTGCGCATTTTGGTTTCGAATGACGACGGTTACCTCGCCAGAGGTCTCCGGACTCTCGCGGAGAAACTCGACGACCTCGGCGACATCACGATCGTCGCGCCGGAAAGGAATCAGAGCGGCGCCAGCAATTCGCTGACGCTCGAGACGCCGCTCCGGGTCGAGCAGGCGCAGCCCGGCATCCATTATGTCAACGGCACGCCGTCGGATTGCGTGCACATCGCCGTCACCGGGCTGCTCGAGCAGGAGCCGGACATGGTCGTCTCTGGCGTCAATCACGGCGCCAATCTCGGCGACGACGTGCTGTATTCCGGCACGGTGGCCGCGGCGATGGAGGGGCGGTTCCTCGGGCTGCCTGCCGTCGCCGTGTCGCTCGTGCTCGAAGGCCGGCAGCATTTCGACACGGCCGCGACGGTCGCGCGCCGGCTGATCGACCACATGGTCGCGCACCCGCTGCCCGCCGACACGATCTTCAACGTCAACGTGCCGGATCTGCCGCTCGGCGAGATCCGCGGCTACGAGATCACGCGCCTCGGTTTCCGGCACAAGGCGGAGCCCGTGATCAAGGCCGAGGATCCGAAGGGCCGGCCGATCTACTGGATCGGGCCGTCGGGCGAAGGGCAGGACGCGGGTCCCGGCACGGACTTCTACGCGATCGCGAACGGGCGCGTGTCGATCACGCCGCTGAAGATCGACCTGACCGATCACAAGGCGCTGCCGTCCGTCACCGACTGGCTGGCGGCCATGTCATGATCGACACGAGGATGAACGGCATCGGCATGACGTCGGCGCGCACGCGGGACCGGCTCGTCGAGCGGCTCAGGGCCGAGGGCATCGCGCACGAAGGCGTGCTCGAGCGCATCCGAAACGTGCCGCGGCATCTGTTCGTCGACGAGGCGCTCGGCAGCCGCGCGTACGAGAACACGGCGCTGCCGATCGGCTACGGGCAGACGATCTCGCAGCCGTACATCGTCGCGCTGATGACGATCGCGCTGATCTCGGATCTGCCGCCGGGCGTCACGCTCCAAAAGGTTCTCGAGGTCGGCACGGGCTGCGGCTACCAGACGGCCGTGCTCGCGCCGTTCGTCCAGCACATCTACAGCGTCGAGCGCATTCATCCTCTGCTCGAGAAGGCGAAGCAGCACCTGCGAGCGCTCGGCGTCAACAACGCGAGCCTGCGGCATACCGACGGCTGGCACGGCTGGCGCAGCCAGGCGCCGTTTCAGGGGATCCTGTGCGCGGCGGCGCCGGCAGAAGTGCCGCCGGAGCTGCTCGAGCAGCTCGACGACGGCGGGCGGCTGGTGATTCCGGTCGGCGGCCGCGGCCGCCAGCACCTGCTGCGCATCACGCGCGACGGCAACGAGTTCCGGAGCCGCGAGCTGTCCCCGGTCAGCTTCGTGCCGCTCGTCGAAGGGATGGAAAGTTGAAGCTGTTCTCGCTGCTCTACGACAAGGCGCTCGAATGGGCGCGGCATCGGCACGCCGAGCGGTATCTCGTCGCGCTGAGCTTCGCGGAGTCCTCGTTCTTTCCGATCCCGCCGGACGTCATGCTCGCGCCGATGACGCTCGCGGAGCCGCGCCGCGCGTGGCGCTACGCGCTGTCGACGACGGTTGCGTCGGTCGTCGGCGGCATCGCCGGTTACGCGATCGGGTGGTTCGCGTTCGACGCCGTCGAGCCGTGGCTCGTCGAGCTCGGCTACTGGGACGGCTATCAGCGCGCGACCGAATGGTTCGCGGCATGGGGCTTCGCCGCCGTGCTCGTTGCCGGCTTCTCGCCGATTCCGTACAAAGTATTCACGATCGCCGCAGGCGCGCTGCAGATGCTGTTACCGCTGTTCGTCGTCGCATCGTTCGTCGGCCGCGGCGCGCGGTTCTTCCTCGTCGCGGGACTGATCATGTGGGGCGGAGAGCGCATGGAGCGACACCTGAAGCGGCACATCGACACGCTCGGCTGGGTTACGGTGGCGGCGCTCGCCGTTGCGTTCGTCATCTATCGGTGGCAATGACGGCCGCGCGCGGCGCCACCTGGCTCGCCGCGTCGTGGCTCACCGCCGCCTCGTGGTCCGCGGCCGTCTGCTGGCCCGCCGCCCTGACCTGGGCGATGGCGGGCGTGGGGGCGCTCGCCCTCGGCGGCTGCGCCAGCACGATCACCGACTACGAGCCGCGCGTGCACGTCGTGCAGCCCGGCGAGACGCTGTTCAACATCGCTTGGCGTTATCGGCTGGACCACCGCCAACTGGCGCGCTGGAATTTCATCCCGGACCCCGACCTGATTTTCGTCGGGCAGCGCATCCGGCTGTATCCGCCGCCCGGCGCCGTCAGCGGTTCCGCCAGAACCGCGTCCGCGGCACGCAGCCCGTCGTCCGCGGGCAGCGGAAGCTCGGCCGCGGGCTCCCGAGGCAACGCCCGCGCCGCGCCGCCGCGCCCGCCGCCCGCGCCGGTGCTGCCGGCGCCCGCTTGGCGCTGGCCGACGTCGGGGCCCGTCGTCAGCACGTTCGGCTCGAACGCCGGCATCCCGACGGGCATCGGCATCGGCGGCCGCGAGGGCCAGGCCGTCGAAGCGGCAGCGGCGGGCCGCGTCGTCTATGCGGGCAGCGGGCTGATCGGCTACGGGCAGCTCGTGATCATTCAGCACAACGACACGTACCTGACCGCCTACGGCCACAACCGGCGCCTGCTGGTCGATCAGGGGCAGACCGTCGCGTCCGGGCAGCGGATCGCGGAGATGGGGCTCGGTCCGGAGCGCGAGCCGCGGCTGCATTTCGAGATCCGGCGCAACGGCACGCCGATCGATCCGCTGCAATACCTGTCCGCGCGCAGGTAGTGGGCGGGCGGCTTCAGCGCGGCGGCGGGTTCAGCAGCGCGGCGACGACGCGGCGCTCCTCGTGCACGAGCACATTGAACGTGCGGCAGGCAGCCGCCGTCGTCATGATCTCGAGTCCGATCGCGCGCGCGGCGAGCGCGCCCATCAGCTCTACGTCCGGCAGCACGATGTCCTCGCCGGTGCCGAGCACGATGATCTCCGGCTGCAGCGAGATCGCGGGCTCGAGGCTCGCGACGTCGACCTCGCCGACCGTGTCGACCGCCCACTCGGTCATGATCCTGTCGGCCGCGATGATGACGCTGCCTTCGAGCCAGCGCTCGCCGATGCGCACGCGCCCCGGCTCCCATGCCCGGACGACGTTTGCCTGCGGTGTTTCCCTGGCGACTTCCATGGCGTCAACTTATCAGGTTTGGCCCGATGCCGAAAATTGAGCGGCGCGAGGCGATCGGCGGCTCCGAGCGCTGGCCGTGGCCGGCGGGCATGCACAGCGTGCTGCGCCAGGTCCTGGCGCGGCGCCCGATCGCGTCGCCCGAGGAGCTTGCGCTCGGCCTGAAGCATCTGACACCGGTCGGCGGCTTCGACGCGCTCGGCGCCGGGGTCGAGCTGCTGCTGCGGCACCGCCGCGGGCGGATCGTCATCGTCGGCGATTTCGACGCGGACGGCGCGACGAGCTCGGCGCTCGGCTTTCTGACGCTGCGCTCGCTCGGTTTCGCGGACGTCGATTACTTCATCCCGGACCGCTTCGAGCTCGGCTACGGGCTGACGCCGGAGGTCGTCGAGCGTACGCGCGGCCTTGCGCCGTCGCTGATCGTGACGGTGGACAACGGCATCACCAGCGTCGCCGGCGTCGAGGCTGCGCGCGACTCGGGCATCGACGTGCTGATCACGGACCACCATCTGCCGCCGGCGCAGCTGCCGCGCGCGAACGTGATCGTGAACCCGAACGTCCGCGGCCACGGCTACCGCGACGGCCTCGGCTGCCGGCACCTCGCCGGCGTCGGCGTCGTGTTTTACCTGCTCGCCGCGCTCGGCAAAGCGCTCGGCCGCGCCAATGCCGTGCTCGAGCACATCGACCTCGTCGCGCTCGGCACCGTCGCGGACCTGGTGCGTCTCGATCGGTCGAACCGCATCCTCGTGGATCAGGGCTTGAGGCGCATGCGTGCCGGACGCTGCCGTCCGGGGCTCGCGGCGCTCGCGCAGGTCGCGGGCGCGGCGCTGCGCGACGTCACGGCCGCGACGCTCGGGTACCAGATCGGACCGCGGCTGAACGCCGCCGGCCGCCTCGACGACATGTCCGTCGGCGTACGCTGCCTCGTCACCGACGATCCGGACGAGGCGCGCGAGCTCGCGGCCCGGCTCGACGGGCTGAACCGCGAGCGGCGCCAGCTCGAGTCGCGCATGCGCGGCGAAGCGGTCGAGCTGGTCGACGAGGCGGAAAGCCTCGAAGGCGAGGCGCTGCCGAACGTCGTCTGCCTCGCGCACGAGCGCTGGCACGAGGGGCTGGTCGGGCTCGTCGCGTCCCGCATCAGGGAACGCTACTTCCGGCCGACGTTCGCGTTCGCGCCGGCCGACGGCGGCCGGCTGAAGGGCTCCGGCCGCTCGATCCCGGGCTTCCACCTGCGCGACGCGCTCGCGGACGTCGCGGCCGAGGTGCCGGGGCTGATCGAGCGCTTCGGCGGCCATGCGATGGCCGCGGGCCTGACGCTGAAGGAGGGCGGCTTCGAGGCTTTCCGGCGCGCGATCGAGGCCGTCGGCGCGCGACGGCTCGACGCGGCGGCATTCGCCGAGACGATCCTGACGGACGGCGAGATCGACTGCCGGGACATGACGGTCGAGGTCGCGGCGCTGCTGCGAGACGCGGGGCCCTGGGGCCAGGGCTTTCCGGAGCCGTGCTTCGACGGGCGCTTCGAGCTGCTGCGCACCCGGATTCTGAAGGACGCGCACGTCAAGATGACGCTGAAACCTGCCGGCGGCGCGGCGCCGGTCGAGGCGATCGCGTTCAATCGCGCGGACGAGCCGCCCGAGCCGGGCGCCGAGCTGACGCTGGTCTACCGGCTCGACGTCAACGACTACTTCGAGACGCCGCGCGTGCAGCTGATCGTCGATCACGTGGAGTGACAGGGAAAAGAACAGGGAAAAGGGGTCTGGGCCCTTTTTCGCTGATGTCGCATCAGTGTTGAACGGCGGCGGCGAAAAAGGGCCCTGACCCCTTTTGCCCGCTGACCCCCTTTCCGCAGGTCCCTTTTTCTCCACGTTTTCCACCGTGCTAGTATCTGCGGCCTCATCGCAGGACCCCTGACCATGGAAGTCACTCAGATCGGGACGCACATTGCGGAGCTCCGACAGCGCAGCGACGCGCTGAGGGGGTATCTTTGACTACCGCGAGAAGCGGGAACGTCTCGAGGAAGTAGATCGGGAGCTCGAGGACCCGAACGTCTGGTCGGAGCCGGAGCGCGCGCAGGCGCTCGGCCGCGAGCGCGCGGCGCTCGAAGCCGTCGTCGAGACGCTGGACCGCGTCGACAGGACGTTGACCGAGTCCGCGGAGCTGTACGATCTCGCGCGCGAGGAGGATGACGCCGGCACGCTCGAGGACGTCGAGCGCGAGGTCGCGAAAGCGGCCACCGAGATCGAGCGGCTCGAGTTTCGCCGCATGTTCGCGGGCGACATGGACGAGCGCAACGCGTTCCTCGACATCCAGGCCGGCTCGGGCGGCACAGAGGCGCAGGACTGGGCGGAGATGCTGCTCAGGATGTATCTGCGGTGGGGCGAGTCGCGCGAGCTCGAGATGGAGATCCTGGAGCTGTCGCCCGGCGAGGTTGCCGGCATCAAGAGCGCCACGGTGCACGTGCGCGGGCCGTACGCTTTCGGCTGGCTGCGCACGGAGACCGGCGTGCACCGGCTCGTGCGCAAGTCCCCGTTCGACTCCGGCCATCGCCGTCACACGTCGTTCGCGGCCGTCTTCGTCTCGCCGGAGATCGAGGACGACATCGAGGTCGAGATCGATCCGAGCGATCTGCGCGTCGACGTCTACCGCGCGAGCGGCGCGGGCGGCCAGCACGTCAACAAGACCGAGTCGGCGGTGCGTATCACGCACGAGCCGACCGGCATCGTCGTCCAGTGCCAGAACGACCGCTCGCAGCACAAGAACCGAGCGACCGCGATGGCGCAGCTGAAGGCGAAGCTGTACGAGTTCGAGCAGCAGAAGCGGCGCGAGAAGGCCGAAGCGGTCGAGGAAGGCAAGGCGGACATCGGCTGGGGCAACCAGATCCGTTCCTACGTGCTGGATCAGTCGCGCGTCAAGGATTTGCGGACGGGTTACGAGAGCGGGCAACCTGAAGCGGTATTGAACGGCGACCTCGATCCGTTCCTCGAGGAAAGCCTGAAGCAGGGACTGTAGACGAATGGCCGACGACGCGAACGAGCAAGAGTCCGAGCACGAGTCCGAGCGGCACGCCGACGAGAACAGGCTCGTCGCGGAGCGGCGCGCGAAGCTGCACAGGCTGCGCGAGCAGGGCGAGGCGTTTCCGAACGGCTTCCGCCGCAGCGCGCTCGCGGGCCAGCTCGTCGCCGCGTACGACGCGCACGCGCCGGAGACGCTCGAGCGCGAGAACGTCGTCGTCAGCGTCGCCGGGCGCATGCTGGCGAAGCGTGTGATGGGGAAGAACAGCTTCGTCAAGATCCAGGACCGCTCCGGCCAGGTGCAGCTGTTCATTCAGCGCGACGTCGTCGGGCAGGAGCTGTACGCGGACTTCAAGAAGTGGGACGTCGGCGACATCGTCGGCGCGCGCGGCCGCGTGTTCAAGACGAAGACGGGCGAGGTCTCCGTCGAGGTCTCGGAGCTCGAGCTGCTCGTGAAGTCGCTGCGGCCGCTGCCGGAGAAGTGGCACGGGATCGCGGATCAGGAGTTCCGGCTCCGCCGGCGTTACGTCGACCTGATCGTGAACGAGCAGGCGCGCGAGGCTTTCGTGATGCGGGCCCGCGCGATCACGATGCTGCGGTCCTACCTCGACGCGCTCGGCTTCATGGAGGTCGAGACGCCGATGATGCAGCCGATCCCGGGGGGCGCCGCGGCGCGCCCGTTCGTCACTCATCACAACGCGCTCGACCTGACGCTGTATCTGCGGATCGCGCCGGAGCTCTATCTGAAGCGCCTGCTGGTCGGCGGCTTCGAGCGCGTCTACGAGCTCGGCCGCGTGTTCCGCAACGAGGGTCTGTCGACGCGGCACAACCCGGAATTCACGATCCTCGAGCTGTATCAGGCGTACGCTGATTTCCGCGACGTCATGGAGCTGACCGAGACGCTGATCCGCGAGGGCGCGCGGGCGCTGCTGGGACGGACGCAGGTCGAGTATCAGGGGCAGGCATTCGATCTCGAGCCGGAGTTCCCGCGGCTGACGCTCGAGGAGGCGCTGCTGCGGCACAATCCGGAGCTCGCGCGCGACCGGGTACGCGATCGGACCGCGCTTGCCGCGCTGGCCGACGCGCGCGGCATCCCGGTCGAGGACGAGTTCGGCGCAGGCAAGCTGCAGCTCGAGCTGTTCGAGAAGACGGTCGAGCCGCGGCTGGCCGGGCCGGTGTTCATCACGCATTTCCCGGCGGAGGTGTCGCCGCTCGCGCGGCGCACCGACGGCGATCCGTTCCTGACGGACCGCTTCGAGCTGTTCATCGCCGGGCGCGAGCTCGCGAACGGTTTCTCCGAGCTGAACGATCCGGAGGACCAGGCCGCGCGGTTCCGCGCCCAGGCAGAGGCCAAGGCGCGCGGCGACGAGGAAGCGATGGTCTACGACGAGGACTACATCCGAGCGCTCGAGTACGGCATGCCGCCGGCGGCGGGTCTCGGCGTCGGCATCGATCGCCTCGTGATGCTGCTGACGGACTCGGCCTCGATCCGCGACGTGCTGCTGTTCCCGCAACTGAAACGCGAAAGCTGACGCGCTGAACGAAGATCCGTCGCAACCCGATCCGTCGCAGCCGGATCTGTCGCAACGCTCGCGCGACGGCCTCGCTGCGGCGCTGGTCGCGTATACGCTGTGGGGCTTCCTGCCGATCTACTTCAAGATCGTCCAGCAGGTGCCGCCGTTCGAGGTGCTCGCGCACCGGATCATCTGGGCGGTGCCTTTCGGTCTGCCGATCATCCTGCTGCGGCGGCAGTGGCCGGAGGTCGTGCGCGCGCTCGGCACGCCGCGGACCCTCGGCTGGCTGACGCTGTCGGCGCTGTTGATCGCCGTGAACTGGGTCGTGTACATCACGGCCGTGCAAAGCGAGGAGATTTTTCAGGCGAGCCTCGGCTACTACATCAATCCGCTGATGTACGTCGCTGTGGGCATCGCGTTCTTCCGCGAGCGGCTGCGCAGGCCGCAGATCGCCGCGGTGCTGCTCGCGGCAGTCGGCGTCGGCGTGCTGACGTTCAGCGGCGGCGAGTTGCCGTGGATCGCCCTGACGCTCGCGACGTCGTTCACGATCTACGGCGTGATCCGCAGCCGCGTCGTGATCGGCGGCATGCCGGGGCTCTTCATCGAGACGCTGGTGCTGCTGCCGCTCGCCTTCGGCTACATGGTGTGGCTCGGTGTTCGCGGAGCGGCGGCTTTCGGGCCGCACGATCCGGGGCTGTCGGCGACGCTGCTGCTGGCCGGCCCCTTCACCGTGATGCCGCTGCTCGCTTTCGCGCTGGCGGCGCGGCGGCTGCAGCTCTCGACGATCGGCGTCATGCAGTTCATCTCGCCGACGCTGCAATTCGGCGTCGGGCTCGCTTATGGCGAGCCGCTGAGCCCGGCGCATAGGGTCTGCTTCGTGCTGATCTGGGCGGCGGTGACGGTGTTCAGCGCGGATGCGTGGAGGTTCACGCGGTCGGCGCCGGCGGCGCGGGCGTAGAGGCCGGGGCTCGGGGCGGCGGGTTTCTTCATCTCGTTGTACGGGCGAGCCCTGCCGGGTAGCTCTCACAGAAGATCGCGTTTCTGCTCGAAAAGGCAGGATATTCGGTGTGTTGAGCGGGGCATCGGCGCGTAGACTGGATATAATACCAGCTACGCAAACATGCCACAGGAGAGAGCTCGATGAGTGCCGTGCCGCCGTCGTCCCGCACCGAATCCGATGCCCCGAACACGTTGTCTCGCGCTGTTATCGGCCCGACCGAGAAGTTGTCGATAGACGAGCTCGACGCCGCGATCTGCACGCTGGCGCGGGGCATGAATGCCTTCAACTCGACGCTGCTGC
>JAFGNC010000047.1 GCA_016927175.1 Gammaproteobacteria bacterium
CTCTTCGATCCACGTGCCCGTCACGTTCGACAGATAAGGGATGCGGGGCGGGGCGAGGCGCACGGTCCCGAGCACGCGCGCAAAGTCGGCCAGCATCGGCTCCATCATGCTCGAGTGAAACGCGTGCGACGTGCGCAGGCGCCGGCACACGTGGTCCTCGGCCGCGAGCCGCTTCTCGAGCCGCTCGAGCGCATCGAACGGGCCGGCGACGACGCAGGCGGCGGGCCCGTTGACGGCCGCGATCGACAGCTCTTCGGTCAGCAGCGGCTCGACGTCGTGCTCCGCCATCGGCACGATCGTCATGCCGCCCGGCGGCAGATCCTGCATCAGGCGGCCCCGCGCGGCGATCACGCGCAGCGCGTCGGGCAGGGGCAGCACGCCGGCCAGGCACGCCGCGACGTACTCGCCGATGCTGTGGCCGATCATCGACTCGGGCCGCACGCCCCATTCGATCCACAGCCGCGCCAGCGCGTACTCGATCGCGAACAGCGCCGGCTGCGTCAGCGCCGTCATCTGCAGCTGCTCCGCCGCGTGCCCGCCCTCCGCGGCGGCGGGGTGAAGGATCTGCCTCAGGTCGAGGCCGAGCTCGGGCTCGAGCAGAGCGCAGCAGCGGTCGAGCTCCTCGCGGAACGCCGCCTCGGTCTCGTAAAGCTCGCGCGCCATGTCGACGTGCTGCGCGCCCTGACCCGGGAACATGAACGTGACCGGACGCGCGTTCGGCTGCGTCGTCGCCGTATACACGCGCGCCGGGTCGAGCGTCTCGAGGGTGCGCGCCGCATCGTCCTCGCGGCACACGACGGCTCTGCGGTACTCGAACGCGCGGCGTCCGACCTGCAGCGTGTAGGCGACGTCCGCGAGCCCGACGCCGCGCGGGCGTTTCAGGTGCTCGGCCAGATTCTGCGTCGCAGCTTCGAGTGCAGCCGCCGACTTGGCCGAAAGCGTCAGCAGCTGCCATGGACGGCCCGGAGACGACGCGCGCGGGGCAGGCGCCGACTCGAGCACGACGTGCGCATTCGTCCCGCCGATCCCGAAAGAGCTGACGCCGGCGCGGCGCGGGGTGCCGGCGCGGGCCCAGTCGGAAAGCTCCGCGTTCACGTAGAAGGGCCCGGCGTCGAAATCGATCTGCGGGTTCGGCCGCGAGTAGTGCAGGCTCGGCGGAATCCTGCCGTGCTCGAGCGCGAGCGCGGCTTTGATCAGCCCTGCGACACCGGCCGCCGTGTCGAGATGCCCGATGTTGCTCTTGACCGAGCCGATGGCGCAGAACTTCTTACCGTCCGCGCCGGCACCGAAGGCGCGGGTCAGCGCCTCGATCTCGATCGGATCGCCGAGATGCGTGCCGGTGCCGTGCGCTTCGACGTAGCCGATCGTCTGCGCGTCGACGTTGGCCACGCCGAGCGCCTCGGCGATGACCTCGACCTGCCCGTCGAGCCCCGGCGCCGTATAGCCGACCTTGTTCGAGCCGTCGTTGTTGACGGCCGAGCCGCGAATCAGCGCGACGACGGTGTCGCCGTCGGCGATCGCGTCCTCGTAACGTTTCAGCACGACGATGCCGGCGCCGCTGCCGGGTACGGTCCCCGCGGCTTCGGCATCGAATGCCCTGCAATGGCCGTCGGGCGACAGGATTCCGCCTTCCTGATACAGGTAGCCCGTGCGGTGAGGGATCGCGAGCGAGGCACCGCCGGCGAGGGCCATGTCGCATTCGCCGTTCAAGAGGCTCTGACACGCCAGATGCACGGCGACCAGGGACGTCGAGCAGGCGGTCTGGACGGTGATGCCGGGGCCGCGCAGATCGAGCTTGTAGCAGACGTGCGTCGTCAGATGGTCCGTGCGGTTGCGGATCGATGCCTGCAGCGCGCCGACGCGGCCGGCGAGAGCGCCGCGGCCGAGCAGGTTCGTCATCGCGTAGCCGTTGACGCCGACGCCGCCGAGCACGCCGATCCGCCCGTCGTAACGCTCCGAGTCGCAGCCGGCGTTCTCGAGCGCTTCCCACGCGCATTCGAGGAACAGACGATGCTGCGGATCCATGACCTCCGCTTCGCGCGGATTGATGCCGAAAAATTCCGCATCGAACGTTTCGATGTCCGGCAGGCAGCCGCCGGCCCGCACGTAGCTCGGATCGTCGAGCAGCCGGCGCGCGACGCCGGCGCGCTCGAGCTCAGCGTCGGAGAAGAAGCCGATCGACTCGACGCCGTCGCACAGGTTGCGCCAGTACGTATCGGCGTCAGGCGCACCGGGAAATCGGCAGGCGAGCCCGACGATCGCGACGATGGATTCGCCGCTCGCGTCTTCGGGTTGCTCGCCTGCCGAGCCGGCGGCTTCGGCCGGGTCGCGTTCGCACTCTCCGGATTGAGTCATGTCCGGCTCTCAGCGGTGGATGTGACGCCGCCGCGCCTGCCGGCGCAGATGGGCTCTGCTCCGGCCGCGGCTCGAGGAATCGTGGCCGGGTTCTTCGTCCCGCGTGTAGTACGCCGCCAGCGCCTGCACGGTCGGGTTGCGAAACATCTCGACGAGCGACAGCTCCTTGCCGAACGCCTCGCGCAGTCTGCTGTGCACCTGCACCATCAGCAGCGAGTGGCCGCCGAGATCGAAGAAGTTGTCGCGGGTCCCGACCTTGTCGACGTTCAGGACCTGCATCCAGATGTCCGCGATCTTCTTCTCCGCGTCGCTGCCGGGCTCGACGTAGCGCGTTTCCGGCCGCTGCGGCGCGTGCTCCGGCGCGGGCAGTGCCCCGCGGTCGATCTTGCCGTTGCGCGTCTGCGGCAGCTTCACGAGCTGCACGAAGACCGACGGCACCATGAACTCCGGCAGGCACGCGCGCGCATGCTCGCGCAGCGCCGCCGCCGACACGCGCGGGCCGCGCTCGCGCGGCACGAAGTACGCGACGAGCCGTGGCTCGCCGGGTGCGTCTTCGCGCACCACTGCGACGCATCGGTCCACCTTCGGATGGCGGGACAGCACCGACTCGACCTCGCCGAGCTCGATCCGGTAACCGCGCAGCTTGACCTGGTGGTCCGCGCGGCCGATGAAGCGCAACGCGCCGGCGGCGTCGACGCTGCCGATGTCGCCGGTGCGGTACAGCCGCTTGCCGGGCTCGTCGCCGAACGGGCTCGGCACGAACTTCTGCGCGGTCAGCGCCGGATCGTTCAGGTAACCGCGCGCGACACCGGCCCCGCCGATGCAGATCTCGCCGGCGAGACCGGCCGGAGCCGGCTCGAGCTGGGCATCGAGCACGTGCACCTCCGAGTTCGCGATCGGCCTGCCGAGACTC
>JAFGNC010000320.1 GCA_016927175.1 Gammaproteobacteria bacterium
GCGCTGCAGCTTGCCGCTCGACGTCTTCGGCAACGTGCGCGGCCTGATCAGCCCGATCGCATGAACCTGCAGGTCGTAGGTGGACGCGATCGCCTCGCGGATCGCGGCGAGAGCGGCATCGAGATCGGAGCTGCGCGCCTGCGCCTCGTGGATCACGACGAGCTTCTCTTCGCCGTCGACTTCGACGGAGAAGGCGGCCCCGTAGCCGCGGCGCAGCGAGTCGTGGCTGTTCTGAACCGTCGACTCGATGTCCTGGGGATAATAGTTAGCGCCCCTAATGATAATCAGATCCTTCAGGCGCCCGGTCACGAACAGCTCGCCGTCGCGCATGAAGCCGAGATCGCCGGTGCGCAGGAACGGCCCTTCGGCCGTATCGGCCGTGAAGGCCCTGAAGCTCTCCCGCGTCTCCGCCGGCCGATTCCAGTAGCCGCGCGCGACGCTTCGGCTCGATACCCAGATCTCGCCGATCCGCTCGTCATCGCAGACAGTCAGGGTGCGCGGCGACACGATCCTGATCTGCTCCTCCGGGTGCGCGCCGCCGCAGCCGACGAACGTGACGCCGTCCGAGTCGGATTCGGGCGCCGCGACGCGGTCGGATTCGAGCGCGCCGCGCCCTACGGTGCGCGTGACCGGCTCCGCGTCGACGGCGCCGCCCGTCACGAACAGCGTCGCTTCCGCGAGCCCGTAGCATGGGTAGAACGCGGACCTGCGGAAGCCGCAGCCCCGGAAGCGCGCCGAGAAGCGCTCGAGCGTCGACGGATTGACGGGCTCCGCGCCGCAGAACGCAATCGACCAGTTCGACAGGTCGAGCGTGCCGACGTCGTCGTCGGACACCCTGCGCACGCACAGCTCGTACGCGAAGGACGGACCGCCGCTCGCGACGCGGTGCCCTTCGATTCGCGAGATCTCGTTGAGCCAGCGGCGGGGCCAGCGCAGAAACGTCAGCGGCGACATGATCGTGCCGTGAATGCCGTGAACGAGCGGCTGGACGATGCCGCCGATCAGCCCCATGTCGTGATAGAGGGGCAGCCAGATCACGGCCTTCATGTCCGACGAAAGCCCGAACGCCTGCTGGATCAGCGTCGCGTTGTGCAGCAGGTTGCCGTGGCTGACCATGACGCCCTTGGGCGTCCGCGTCGAGCCGGATGTGTACTGGATGAAGGCGAGCGCATCGTTCGCCGGCCGCTGAAACGCGCGCTTCGGGCCGCGCGGCTCGAGCTCGTCGGTCGTGATCGCGTGAATCGGCGCAGGCGCGGCGCCCCGCAGCCGCGCCCGGGTCGCGGGCGTGTGCGCGCCGAGCAGGCCGAGCGTCGGCGCGAACCGCGTCGTCGTCAGCGCAGCGGCGGCGCCCGCGTCGTCCAGTATCGCGCGCAGCCTCGGCAGGGACTTCTCGAGCCGCGCGGGGTCGGGCGGGTATGCGGGAACCGCGACGACGCCCGCATAGAGGCAGCCGAGAAACGCCGCGACGTAATCGAACCCGGACGGATACAGCAGCAGCACGCGCGCGCCGGCAAGCTGCTCGTCCTGCAATCTCGCGGCGATCGCGCGCACGCGCGCATCGAGCTCGCCGTACGTCACGTGCAGGCGCTCTTCTCCCGACTCGGCGAGGAAAGTGAACGCGTGCGTGTCGCCCTGGTGTTTCGCGCGCCACTGCAGAATGTCGCCCAGCGTCGTCGCCGGCCCGTACGGTGCGAACGACGCCGAATCGTCTGCTGAAGCGCCCGGCTTCGATGAGTCGCCGGTCGAAGACCCGTTGGTCGACGCTCCGGCATCGGCACTTTGCAATGTCGACATACCGTGCCCTCGAAGGCTGCGCTGCTCGGACGGTAAGACGAAAGCCGATGACGTTCTTGATCGCGCGAAACGACGATGACGTTTAGCGACGCTCGTGTTGCGTCGATCGCTCGTTGCGCTCGCAGATAGTGTACGCCGGCAGATCGAGCTGCCAATCCGTGCTCGATTCGCTTGCGACAAAGGGGACGGATCTATTTAGACGAGAGGTTTTATGACGTTGATGAGAGTTCGAGCGCACTGCGGTTAAATGTTCCGGGCAGGGTCGTCACGTTTCACAGGAGGCGGGATCATGAGTCTGCAGAACGGCCGTACAAAAGTTCTCGTGTGCGCATCGATCTCGGAACCCGGCATCGCCTTGCTGCATCAGTGCGCCGATGTCGACGTGCGCGCCGACATCAGCACCACGGAGCTGCTGGACGTCATCGCGGGGTACGAAGCACTGGTCGTGAACTCGGAGCTCGTCATCGACGCCGACATCATCGAGCGCGCGAAGCGGCTGCGCGTGATAGGCGGCACCGACGGCTCGATGATCAACGTCGACGTGCTGGCCGCGAAGAGCCGCGGCATCAGCGTTCTGGCGGGGCCGGCATCGGCCGACGGCGGTGCGGTGGACGGGGCAGCCGACGTCGTGCTCGCGCGCCAGCTGAGCGATCTGATGGGTGAGATCGACAGTCTGCTGTCGCTGCAGGTCGTCGAGGCGCGCGACGTTTACGCCCACGAAAGCGTGGATCCGAGGCGGGTAGCGCAACTCGCCGACTGGCTGACGGCAGAGGGCAGGCTGCTGCATCCGCCGCTCGTCACGAGCTTCGGCGGCGGCTACGTGATACTCGACGGCGCGACGCGGATTGCGGCGTTGAAGCGGCTCGGCTTGAGGCACGTGATCGTGCAGGTCGTCGAAGACGTCACGCGCGTGAGCCTCTTCGCCTGGCATCACGTGCTGCGCCATCGCCACGCCGGCGAACTGCTGGAGCAGCTCGAGCGGGTGTCTTCGGTGACGTGGAAGCCCGCCGGCGGCGCCGGCGAGGACGGCGGCTCGCAGGGGGAACCCCGCGCCGCGGCCGTCTGCTCGTTTCAGACGGCCGATGGCCGGCGCTTCGACATCGAGGCGGCGGACGGCTGCGATACGCTCGACGCCGCAAACGAGTTCTCGGATCTCTACAATCGCCTGTCGCACGTTTCCCGCACGGTCGGCACGGACGTCGACGTGCTGCGCCAGGAGTATCCGGACCTCGTGGCGCTGGTGCGTTACCCGCCCTGGAAGATTGATCAAGTGCTGGACGTCGCGAAGCAGGGCCGGGTCCTGCCGGCGGGTATCACTCGTTTCGTCATTCCGGGACGCGTGCTGCGGCTCAACGTCGACCTGAACCGCCTCGACGAGGACCGGCCGCTCGCGGAGAAGAACGAGTGGCTGCTCCGGCTGTTGCTCGAGAAGAAGGCGGGCAACCGTGTCCGCTACTATCGCGAGCCGGTCTACCTTCTCGACGACTGAAGGGTTCGACGACTGACGGGCGCGACGACCGGCGGGCTCGACGACCGACGGGCTCGACGACCGTCGGCGCGGTGGCGGAATCGGTCGAGGACCGACGGCGATGCGCGCGCAACCTTCCCGCCGGTAGGTCTTCACCCCGTTACGCGCGAAGCTGCACGCGAGCAGAATGCGGGACGCACGGGTTATTCGGCGATCCGGTTCTCCACGCTCGCCTGATTGCGCACCGTGTACGGCGGCGGCACCGGCGCCGGGGAAAGTCCGAACGCAAGAGACGCCGGAATCGCTCCGGACAGTGCCGCCGGGGGCAGGGACTCTTCGCGCTCCACGGGCGCGCTCGGCATCCTGGGCGACGCGGGTGCGCCTTTCGGCCGGCCGCGGCCTCTGAACTCGACGCGGCGTCCGGTCAGCCGTTCGACATGATCGATGAAACC
>JAFGNC010000321.1 GCA_016927175.1 Gammaproteobacteria bacterium
CAGCCAGCGCGGCTCGCCCATGATCTCGAGCAGGAACTCGACGTGGTCGCGCCCGGCCGCGACGGCGCACTCGTGCAGGAAGCTCTGCACGGCGAACGCGATCGCGTTCGAGCCCGGCGCGCGCCACGGCCCCGTCGGGATCTTCGACGGAATCATAGACTGCGCGATCCGCGCGTTCGGCAGCACGTTCGCCGGGAACTCGCGCGGCGACAGGTTGGCCGCGGAGACGGGCTCGGCGCCGTCGCGCGTGAACGTGATGAAGTGGTCCTCGAAGGCCGCCAGCCGGCCCGCGGAGTCGATCGCGCCGCGGAACGAATGGAAGCCGCCCGGACGGTAGTAGTCGAAGTGCATGTCGTCCTCGCGGGACCACTGCGCCTTGACCGGCGCGCCGACGCGCTTCGAGATCGCGACCACCTCGACGACGCTGTCGTTCGCGAGACGCCGGCCGAAGCCGCCGCCGCCGCGCAGCTGGTGCAGCGTGACTTTGTCCTGCGCAACGCCGAGCAGCGCGGCGACGCCCTCGACGGCCGCCTGCGGCGTCTGCGTCGGCGCCCAGATCTCGACGCTGCCGTCGTCCTTGCACCAGGCCGTGCAGTTCTGCGGCTCGAGATCGGCGTGCGACACGTACGGATAGGTGTAGAAGCCTTCGACGGTGCTGTCCGCGGACGCGAACGCGGCGTCGACGTCGCCGGTCTCGCCGAGCTTCGCCTGCGGCGCGCCGCCCGCGAGCCGCTTCGCCTCGGCGACGGCGCCGGACCAGCTGTCACCGGACGCGCCGCTCTCGTCCCATTCGACGTCGAGCTCGCGGGCGGCCTTGAACGCCGTCCACGTGGAGTCCGCGACGATCGCGACGCCCGACAGCATCGCGTCGGAGGCGGGATTGAAGTCGATCGCGCTGCCGTTGGCGTCCATCAGGAAGGCGTCCTCGACGCCGGGCAGGGACTTGACGTGGTCGAGATTGGCCGACACGGCGCGCGCGCCGATCGCGGGCGCCTTGACGTATGTCGCGTACAGCATGCCCGGCAGCCGCTGGTCGATGCCGAACATCGGCTGACCGGTCACGACCTTGTGGTTGTCTACGCCGGTGATGCGCTTGCCGAGCAGGCGGAAGTCCTTGCGGTCCTTCAGCTTCACGGTCTCCGCGTCCGGCACCGGCAGCTGAGCGGCCCGCGCGGCCAGCTCGCCGTAGCCGAGCCTGCGCCCGGACGCGGCGTGTACGACGTAGCCCGGCTCCGTCGCAAGCTCCGACTCCGGCACGCCGAGCTCACCGGCTGCCGCCGTGACCAGCATCGCGCGCGCGACGGCGCCGGCACGGCGCAGCGTGTCGTAGTTCATCGGGATCGACGTCGAGCCGCCGGCGAACTGCGGGCCGTACAGCTCCATGCTGATCACGGACTGCTCGACGCGGACCTTCGACCAGTCGGCATCGAGCTCCTCCGCGACGATCATCGGCAGCGACGTCTTGACGCCCTGCCCGACGTCCGGGTTCTTCGCGTACAGCACGACCGTGCCGTCCGGCGTGATCTGCACGTACGCGTTCGGCGCGAACTTCGCCGCCGCGGCGCCGTGCCCGTCGTGCTGCGCGTCGGCGCGGCGCGCGCCGGGCCCGAGCGTAAAGCCGAGCACGAGCCCGCCGCCCACGAAGCCGGAGACCTTGATGAACTGGCGCCGGCTGACGGCGGCGCGGGCATTCAGCGCCTCGACGGACTTCTGCAGATACTCCGGAACGTACGGGTCCATCGTCACGGCAGGGGTTACGGCAGACGTGACCTTCGTCGTGTTGTCCTGACTCATGACGCGCTCCCCGTCTTCGGTACCTGGCCCGCGGCGACGTGGATCGCCTTGCGGATGCGGTTGTAGGTGCCGCAGCGGCACAGGTGACGCGACATCGCGCCGTCGATGTCCGCGTCGCTCGGTGTCGGCGTGTTCTCGAGCAGCGCGACGGCGCTCATGATCTGCCCCGCCTGGCAGTAGCCGCACTGCGGAACGTCCTCGTCAATCCATGCCTGCTGAACGGGATGCAGCGTGCCGTCCGCGTTCGCGATGCCCTCGATCGTCGTGATCCGCGCGTCGGCCACGGATTGCACCGGCAGCTGGCAGGACTGCACCGGCTGGCCGTCGATGTGCACCGTGCAGGCGCTGCACTGGCCCACGCCGCAGCCGTACTTCGTGCCGACGAGCCCGAGCGTGTCCCGCAGCACCCAGAGCAGCGGCGTCGACGGGTCGATGTCGCCGATATCGTGCGACTTGCCGTTGACGTTCAGTTGCATGGATTTCTCCCGGTGAGAGGTCTTGAGGATGCTCCCAAGTCTCGGGGAATTCCGGGCTCGAGGCAACCGCGGGCAGCGTGCTCAGCCGCCCGGGGGCCCGAAGCGCTCTACCAGGTCCGCCTGCCGGATGCCCGCGATCTCGACGATTTTGCTGCTCGACGTATGGCCGGTCGCGACGCGCACGCTGCGGCGCGGCAGGCCCAGCCGCTCCGCCAGAAAGGCCGCCAGCGCGTCATTCGCGCGGCCGCCTTCGGGCGCCGCTGCGACCTTGACCTTCAGCTTGCCGCCGACCCAGCCGACCACTTCGTTGCGGGACGCACGCGGCGTCACCTTGACGGACAGGCGGGCTTTCGGCTCCTTCGGCTGGTTCGTCGGCGGCACGACGCACCCCTGCGGGCTACGGCTCGTCCACTTCGTCCACGTCGATCTGGCCCGTCAGCCGGCGGCGCACGTGCGACCACGACAGCCCGAGCGCGAGCAGTCCCGAGAGGCAGAGCAGCGCCACCCACGTGATCATGTCCGGCGACTCGAAAGTCAGCGCGCCGATGCTGATCAGGAACCACACGAGCGTGCCGAAGAACGCCGCCGCGAGAAACATGCCGATGCCGCCGAGCGAGCGCTGCGTCGCGCGGAACAGGATGACCCAGCCCGCGAGCACGACGACGCCGGCCAGCGCGTGCGGCGCGCCGAGCCGGTCCGCCTCGAACGAGCGCTGCACCCAATGAATATAGGAGAAGCGCGTTGGATTGAACGTCAGCAGCACGAGGACTGCCGACATCAGGAGGCGCAGGAGAAAGCTGCTCCAGCCGAAACGGTATGCCATCAAAAGTCGTCCAACTGTCCGGGTCGATGCGGCGAGTCTACATCGTGATCGCAATTTTTCCGCGGGCGTGCTCGTTTTCCATGTAGCGGAGGGCCTCCGGGACGTCGCGCAGCGGGTAGGTCCTGTCGACGAACGGCTCGACTTTGCCGGCTACGATGAGCTCCGCGAGCGCGACGAGATCGCGTTTGCGGGCCGTCGCCATCATGTTGCCCATCCTCCTGCTGCCGGTCTTCGTGATCAGCGCGCCGAGGAGCACCGCCTGGAGGATCGCGGCCCCGCTGCCGCCCGTCATGACATACGTGCCGCGCGGCGCGAGTGCGCGCCTGTACACCCAGATCGAGCGGTGGGCGTTCGCGCCCAGAATCAGATCGTAACGTTGCCGGCCCCGGGAGAAATCCTCGCGCGTGTAGTCGACGACGCGGTCCGCGCCGAGCGAGCGTGCGATCTCGACGTTCCTCGTGCTGCACACCGCGGTCACGTCGGCGCCGAAAGCCTTGGCGATCTGCACGGCGAAGGTGCCGACGCCGCCGGATGCGCCGTCGATCAGCACCTTCTGCCCCGCCTCGATGCCGCCCCTGTCGCACAGGGCCTGCAGGGCGGTGCTCCCCGCGGTCGGCACGGCTGCCGCCTGCTCGAACGAGAGCGCTGCCGGTTTCGGCAAGAGCCTCGATTCGGCCACGCACACCTGCTCCGCAAAGCCCCCGAAGCTGCACGCGCCGAAGACCTCGTCGCCCGGCGCGAGCTGCTCGACGTCACGGCCCACCGCCGCGATGCGCCCCGCGACGTCGAATCCCAGTATCCGATGCTTCGGTCGGCGCATGCCCATGCCCATCAGGCGGATCCAGAACGGGTCGGCTCGCATCAGCACCCGATCCGCCGCGTTGACCGAAGCTGCCTGCACGTCGATCAGCACTTCGCGATTCCCGGGCGTCGGCGTCGGCACCTCCTCGAGGCGAAGCACGTCGGGAGGACCGTAACGGTCGTAGGTGATGGCCTTCACGTTTAGTCGCTCCTGCTCGGCGATTCCGATGACTGCTCTTCGCCGATCCGCGCGCGGTCGCGTGCAAACCGCGCTGCCCCAATGCGCCGGCGCGTTCTGAATCCGACGGAAACTTCCATTTATAGCATTGATCTCATACTCGTTTTTGCCTATCATACTGTATGTTTATACCGTCTCGTATCGGGTGATCCAGGTGGCCGACACAGTCGCGCGATCTTCCGTCCGCGGCGCTTCCGGAGCGCCGCCGAACAAGCGCCGTGCCGAGGAGCTCGAGCGCGAGATCATCGAGCTGTGCGG
>JAFGNC010000322.1 GCA_016927175.1 Gammaproteobacteria bacterium
AGCTCGACCTCCCGCTGCTGATCGGTGGAGCGACCACGTCGAAGCAGCACACCGCGGTTCGGATCGCGCCGGCGTACAGCCAGCCCACCGTGCACGTCCTCGATGCGTCACGCGTGGTCGGGGTCGTCTCGAATCTCCTCGACCCGGCCAGGCGAGCCGCCCTCGAACGGGAGAACGCCGAGCTCCAGGACCGGTTGCGCGACCAGCATGCGGAGCGGGATCGCAAGCCACTGCTCCCAATCGAGGATGCGCGCGCGAACCGCGAGCAGGTCGAGTTCGACGACCTGGCCGCGCCGGAGTTCACGGGCACGCGCGTCGTCGAGCCCGGGCTCGAGGACCTCGTCCCGTACATCGACTGGCAGTTCTTCTTCCACGCGTGGGAGTTGAAGGGGAAGTTCCCGGCGATCCTCGACGAACCGGCCGCGCGCGAGCTGTACGACGACGCGCAGGCGCTGCTCGCCGAGCTGACGGCCAACAAGTTGTTACACGCGCGTGGGACCTATGGCTTCTGGCCGGCCGCGGCCGAGGGCGACGACATCGTCCTGGCGGACGGCACCCGGCTGCCGATGCTGCGGCAGCAGTCGGCCTACGGCGACTCGCGGCCGAACCGCTCGCTTGCGGACTACGTCGCTCCGGCGAACGACCATGTCGGCGGCTTCGCGGTCTCGATCCACGGCGCCGACGAGCTCGCCGCCGCCTACGAGTCCCAGCTCGACGACTACCGGGCGATCATGGTCAAGGCGCTGGCCGATCGACTGGCGGAGGCGTTCGCCGAGTACCTCCACGAGACGGCGAGGCGACAGTGGTACGAGACGGGCCCGCGGCTCTCGAACGACGAGCTGATCGCCGAGCGCTTCCGGGGCATCCGCCCGGCCTATGGTTACCCGGCCTGCCCCGATCACAGCGAGAAGCAGACGCTCTTCCGGCTCCTGTCCGCGGAGGACCTCGGCATCGAGCTGACGGAGACGTTTGCGACCGCGCCGGCCGCCAGCGTCAGCGGCATCTACCTGGCGCATCCGAAGGCCCGCTACTTCTCCGTCGGCCGGATCGGGCGCGACCAGGCGGAGGACTACGCCGCGCGGAAGGGAATGGCCCTCGCGGAGGTCGAACGCTGGCTACGCCCCAATCTCGCGTACGAACCAGAAGCAGCCCCCGCCGCAGCCTGAGCTATTCTGCGCCGGAGGCGCCCGCGAGGGCGCTTCGCACATTCCTTTTATGAAGACCACGCTGAAGCGAGGAGTCGGGCGGGCTGCGGGGGCGGACGGAAACGGGCGCGCAGTTCTGCCTCCCGGCGCGCTGACGCCGATCACGCATTACGAGCAGCCCCGGAAGCGGCGCGGGGTCATCGGCATCATCGGACGGATCCTGTTTTTCCTCGTGCTCGCCACGGCCTCTCTCCTCGTCGGAATCGGCGGCGGCTACTGGCTCGAGGGCGAGCAGACCGTCGTCGACATCGACCGGGCATCGAGGCGGGACCCGCAGATCCGGAATGCAGCGAAGAAGCTCGACATCGTGCTGCCAGGGCGACCCGCGATCGCGATCGCCGTTGGCCAGGACTTCCGCCGCTGGGCGAAGGGGGACGAGCGGGGCGGCCGCGCCGACACGGTTATGCTCCTGCGCGCCGATGCGACCGTAGGGACGCTCTCGATGCTGTCGTTCCCGCGCGACCTGATGGTCAACATCCACTGTCCGGGCCGCACGTTCTCCGGCCCGATCAACTCCGCGTATGCCGAGTGCGGCCTTCAGGGCACCGTCGAGACCGTAAAGCGGATGACGGGCTTACCGATCCACTACATCGTCACGATCGACTACCGCGGCTTCATCCAGACCGTCGACAAGCTCGGCGGGGTCTGGATGGACATCGACCGGCGCTACTTCAACGACAACTCCGGCGGCGGCCCGACCTTCCCGCCGATCGACCTGATGCCCGGCTACCAGGAGCTGACGGGACGCGAGGCGCTGTCGTTCGTCCGCTACCGGCACACGGACTCCGACCTCTACCGGATCGAGCGTCAGCGGCTGTTCATGCGAGCGCTCAAGGAACGACTGTCGAGCTCCTTCAAGGTGACCGCGATCCCCAAGCTCACCGGCGTCGCGCGCAAGAACGTCAAGATCGGCAAGGGCGGCGGCGCCGCGCTCGAGCCCGACGAATTCCGCGGCTGGGCGTTGTTCGCGTTGCAGCTTCCTCCGGGCCGGGTCTACCAGTCCAAGATCGAAGGCCTGGTGGGCTACAACCAGCTGACAACCGACCCGTCGAACATCCAGGCCGCCGTCGAGGAGTTCCAGACGCCTGACGTCGAGGCGGGCACGAAGGCGACCGCCGCCGCGCTGGGGGAGCGGCCAAAGCTCGCCGGCTCCGCTGCGCCCGCGCCGGGCCGGACCTCGATCGTGGTCTTGAACGGCAACGGGATCACCGGCTCGGCCGCCAACGCGAGCTACCTGCTCGGCCGCCGCGGCTACCGGACACTGCCGCCGCCGGACGGCGTGCTCGCCAATGCGCCGAGCAGGGTCTTCCGGACGCAGGTGTTCTTCGATCCTGCTCAGCGTGGGTCGCGTGCCGCCGCACGCGCGGTGGCGAACCTGTTCGGCTCGGCTGACGTCAAGGGTGCGATGACACCGACGATCGCGCCGTTTTCGAACAGCGCGATGCTCGTGGTCATCGTCGGGCAGACGTTCCACGGCACGCTCGCCCCCGCGCCCGTCGACCGGACGCCGAAGCGCAA
>JAFGNC010000323.1 GCA_016927175.1 Gammaproteobacteria bacterium
AGCCGCACCGCCCGCTCGCCGTGCAGCGCGGCATCGAGCAGAGCGGCGTCTACGTGTCCTACTTCAACTTCGGCTCGCCGGCGAGCCGCTCGGGGCTTTACGCCGGGCGGCGGATCGTTGCGATCGACGGCAAGGCGACGCCGGACCTCGACCGGTTCGTCGAGGTCGTGTCGAGTCTCGGCGACCGCGACGCGGTACGGATCAACGCCGTGAGCTGGAACGACGTGCCGGAGGTCATCACGCTGAAGCTCGACCGCCACTACTGGCGCAGCTACGAGCTGCGGCGCGAAGGCTATGAGTGGCAGCGTTACGACCTCGAGGAGCAGATCGTGACACGGGAAGCGGCACAGGCGTCGGCGCAGGGGGCGGGGCAGGGCGGCTGACCCGGTCCCGGCACCGACTTCGCAGCCTCGAGCCGTGCGCGTCGCCGCAGCGTTCGCCGCCCTGCTGGTCGGCTCGACCGTCGCCGGCGGCAGCTTCGCGCAGCGCATTTACGTCTACCGCGATGCCAGCGGCGCGCCCGTCTACACCGATCGTCCGCCGCCGTCCGGCAGCGTCTACGACGAGCGCGATCTCGGCCGGCAGCTCGAACGTCCGCAGGTCCAGCTGCTGCAGCGGGAGACGGAGGGCGGTGTGCAGCTCGTCGCCCGCAACACGTATTTCGCTCCGGTGCAGATCGCGTATCGGCTCGTGCGCGTCGAGAACGTGTCGGCCGACACGCCGGCAACCGGGCTCGAGGTCGTGCCGGCACGCGCCGATGCCGATCTGGTCCAGGTGCTGCGCGCCGACCTCGGCGTGACGATGAGCTTCGAGTACGAGTTCCAGTACCTGCCGGGCGAGCCGGGCGCCGTGCACGCGCCCGCGCAGCCGTACAGGCTGCCGTACGCGCTCGCGCGGAGCTTCGCGGTCACGCAGGCGTTTCCGGATCAGATCACGCACCGGGACCCCGCGTCGCAGCACGCGATCGATTTCGCGATGCCTGTCGGGACCGCCGTCTACGCCGCCCGGGGCGGCATAGTCATCGACGTCGCAAGCGACTATTACGAAGCCGGGCTCGATCCGGCAGAGGACGGTCCGCGCGCGAACATCGTGCGCGTGCTGCACGAAGACGGCACGATGGCGCTGTACGCGCACCTGAACTGGAACTCGATCCGCGTAGAGCCGGGGCAGAGCGTCGCGCGCGGCGAGTACCTGGCGGACTCCGGCAACACCGGCTTCAGCAGCGGACCGCATCTGCACTTCGTCGTGCAGCGCAACCGCGGCGGCGCCATCGAATCCGTGCCGATCGAGTTCGCCGGCGCCGGGGGCGCGGCCGTCGGCGTGCGGCGCGGTGATGCGCCGACGGCGTACTGAGCCGCTTCGTCGCCCGCTCGTCGGGCCGCTTCAGGTTCCCGCTTCGGTGCGCCGGCGCGCGCTTTGCCGCCCGCTTCCGGCTGCGCGTTTCGAGCCGCGGCGGGCGCCGCCGAGCGCCGCGCGCAGGGCGTCGAGATCCTCGATCGGCGCAAGGCACTGCGTGCCCCGGCACACGTACGCGACGGGCCCGTCGCCGCGGCTCGCGCGCTCACCGAGAAGCCCCGGCAGCGCGGCATCCACGCCGCTCGGAATCGAGAAGCTCGCGCGGTGCGGCGCATAGCCGCTGTCGAGCAGACGCTGCCAGCTGCCGAGCGCGTCCGGGTCGGCGCGCACGATGACGAATTCAGGCGGCTCGACGTAGCGGGCAAGCGCGAGCAGCACGGCCGCGTGCGCGTCCGGGTACTGCGCCGCCGTCGGCATGGCGGCCTTCAGCGCCTTCTCCGCCGCGTCGAGGTAGCGCTGCTCCCCGAGCAGGTGCCCCAGCGCGAGCAGCACACGGATCATGACGCCGTTGCCGGAGGGCACGGACTCGTCGGCGAACGGCTTCGGGCGGTGGATCAGGCTCTCGTGATCGTCGGCCGTGAAGAAGAACCCGCCGGCCTCGTCGGCGAAGCGCGCGAGCACGACGTCGGCGAGCTGCATCGCGAACTTCAGGTCCTCCGTCCGCCACCGGTATTCGAGCAGCTCGAGCAGGCCGTCCGCGAGGAAGGCGTGGTCGTCGAGATAGGCGGCGAAGCGCGCGCGGCCGTCCCTGTACGTCGCGTGCAGCCGGCCGTGCTTCCACATGCGCTCGCGGATGAAGTCGACGGCGCGGGTTGCGGAGTCGGCGAGGTCATCCCGGCCGAGGTGCCGGGCGGCGCGCGCCATGCCGCGTATCATCAGGCCGTTCCACGAGACCAGCACCTTGTCGTCCCGCCCGGGCGGCACGCGCCGGGAGCGCGCCTCGAACAGTCGGCGCCGCGCGTCGTCGAGCCGCGCGGCGACGTCCGCCGCGTCCTCGGCCGCCGCTTCCGGCGGCGTCACGACGCGCAGATGCCAGGCCTTTCGCCCCGTGTGCGGATCCGCGAAGTTGGGCTCGCCGTCGAGCCCGTAGACGCGCTTGGCGAGCTCGGCCTCGGCCGGCGTCAGCGCCGCGTCGAAGTCTTCCGGCGTGAAGACGTAGTATTTTCCTTCCTCGCCCTCCGAATCCGCATCGAGCGCCGCATGGTAGCCGCCGAGCTCGTCCTGCATCTCCCGGCAGACCCATTCCGCCGTGTCCGCCGCCACGTCGGCGTACAGCGCCTCGCCCGTCGCCGCATACGCGTCGCTGTACAACGCCAGCAGCTCTGCGTTGTCGTACAGCATCTTCTCGAAGTGCGGAATGGACCACTCGCGATCGACGCTGTACCGGAAGAACCCTCCGCCGAGGTGGTCGTGCAGCCCGCCGAGCGCCATCCGGTTCAGCGTGTGCGTGACGGCGCGGCGCGTCTGCCCTGCCGCATCGTCCCCGAGGGCGGCGCTCCGCGACTGCTCGAGCAGCAGCTCGAGGCATGCCGCGCGAGGGAACTTCGGCGCGCCGCCGAAGCCGCCGTGCTCGCGATCGAACGTCTCGAGCAGCCGCTGCCGCGCCTGCTCGAGCGGCGCCGCGGACAGAGCGTCCGTCGGCGCGTCCCGCGCCGCTTCCATCCTGCGCAACGCCTCGAGCAGCGCATTGCCGCGCGTGCGGACCTCCCCGCGGTATTGCCGGTAATAGGCTTCCACCTGCGCCAGCACGTCGCGGAAGCTCGGCATGCCGTACCGCGCCTCTTTCGGAAAATAGGTGCCGACGACGATCGGCACGTGATCGTCCGGCGTCAGGAACGCCGTCAGCGGCCAGCCGCCGGCGCGTCCCGTGTAGAGCTGGTGCGCCGTCTGGTAGATCTTGTCGATGTCCGGGCGCTCCTCGCGATCCACCTTGACGTTGACGTACAGCCGGTTCATCAGCGCGGCCGTATCGGCGTCCTCGAACGACTCGTGCGCCATGACGTGACACCAGTGGCAGGCGGAGTAGCCGATCGACAGCAGTATCGGCTTGTCCTCGGTCCGCGCCAGCTCGAGGGCGTCGGCGGACCACGGCTTCCAGTCGACCGGATTCTCCGCGTGCTGCAGGAGGTAGGGGCTGGTTTCGCGGATCAGCTCGTTGGTCATGCCTCGACTATAGCAATATGCGTGCCGACCGCCGGCCGCCGCGCGTCGGCTGACAGCGATCGCGGGCCGCGTTTAAACTACGGGCGCGCTTCGCTGCGGCGCGCCGCGGAAATACCTTGTTCACATATCCGGAATTCGATCCGATAGCGCTCGAGCTCGGCCCCGTCAGGGTGACGTGGTACGGCCTCATGTACCTCGGCGGCTTTGCGCTCGGCTGGCTCGGCGCGCGATCGCGCGCGAGGCGGCCGGGCAGCCCGATAGCGCCTGCACGCGTCGACGACCTGGTGTTCTACATCGCGCTCGGCGTCATCGTCGGCGGGCGGGTCGGCTACATGCTCTTCTACAATCTCGGGGCGCTGCTCGAGAACCCGCTGAGCCTCTTTGCCGTGTGGCAGGGCGGCATGTCCTTCCACGGCGGGCTGATCGGCGTGATCGTCGCGATGTGGCTGTTCGGCCGGCGCATCGGCCAGCCGTTTTTCGCCGTCACCGACTTCATCGCCCCGTGGTCGGCGATCGGGCTGGGGCTCGGCCGCATCGGCAATTTCATCAACGGCGAGCTGTGGGGCAAGCCGACGAGCCCCGATGCGCCGTGGGCCGTCATCGTCGACGGCCAGGCTCGCCATGC
>JAFGNC010000324.1 GCA_016927175.1 Gammaproteobacteria bacterium
GCTCGAGCGCGCGCTCGCGGCCGACGCGCCGCGCGCGCTTGCCGATCACGACGGCGAGCTCGCCTTCGTAGTCGAACTGCACCGATTCCCTCGGCCGGACCATGGCGTCGTCGTGACCGACGAGACTGTCGGCGAAGCGCACGAAGATCACCGGGTGATCCGGCCGCTCGCGCCCCATCTCCTCGATGTGAGGGATGTAGTTGACGCCGACGCACAGGAACTTCGCGGCCGGGTCCGGGATCGGCGGCAGCAGGCGGACCTGGTCGAGCCCGCAGTCGGCGGGCAGGCCCTCCATGCCGCGCAGCAGGTTCAGCGCCCCGGCGCCGAGCACGTCGCGCAGCCCGTCGAATTCGCCGGCGAGCCGTGCGCCCGCGTCGATGACCGTGTCGCCGACGACGATGCCGAAGCTGCGTCGGCCCTGCCTTTCGAAACTGATCAACCGCATGTGGCCGGATCCTGGTCCCCGTCAGCGCCATTGTACAGATGCCGCGCCCGCGCTCCGGCATCCGCGAAAAGGGCTCAGGGCCCTTTCTCGCCGGAAAAGGGGTCAGGGCCCTTTTCGAGCGGAAAAGGGGTCAGGGCCCTTTTTAAGCGGAAAAGGGCCCTGACCCCTTTTTTGGGACGGGAGCGGCGCTGCGCACGGCCAGAGGGGGCGCGGTCAGCGGCGGCGGTCGGCGGCTTCCCGGTGAAGCTCGGTCACGGCTTCGGCCAGCGCGACGACGCGCTGCCCCTTCTGCCCGAGCCGCCGGATCGACACGGTTTCGTCCGCAACCTCGTTCCTGCCGACGGCGATCAGCACCGGCACCTTGGCCAGGCTGTGCTCGCGCACCTTGTAGTTGATCTTCTCGTTGCGCGTGTCCGTCTCGGCGCGCAGGCCCGCCGCGCGCATGCGCTCGACGATCTGCCGCGCGTAGTCGTCCGCGTCGGACGTGATCGTCGCGACGACGGCCTGCGTCGGCGCGAGCCACAGCGGCAGCGAACCCGCGTAATGCTCGAGCAGGATGCCGATGAACCGCTCGAGCGATCCGAAGATCGCGCGATGCAGCAGCACCGGCGTGTGCTTGCCGCCGTCCTCGCCGATGTACGTAGCGCCGAGGCGCGCCGGCAGGTTCAGGTCGACCTGCAGCGTGCCGCATTGCCAGTCGCGGCCGATCGCGTCGCGCAGCACGAACTCGATCTTCGGCCCGTAGAACGCGCCTTCGCCCTTGTTGTACTGGTACTCGAGGCCGAGCGACTGCATCGCGTCGAGCAGCGCCTTCTCGGCGCGGTCCCACACGGCGTCGTCGCCGACCCGCCGCTCGGGCCGGTCCGCAAACTTGATGATCACGTCGTCGAAGCCGAAGTCGCGGTAGATGCCGAGCAGCAGGTTGCAGATCGCGCCGCTCTCGGGCGTGATCTGCTCCTCGGTGCAGAACACGTGCGCGTCGTCCTGGGTGAACGCCCGCACGCGCATCAGCCCGTGCAGCGCGCCGGACGGCTCGTAGCGGTGAACCTTGCCGAACTCCGCGAGGCGGTACGGCAGGTCGCGGTAGCTCCTGAGCTCGTTCCTGAACACCTGCACGTGGCCGGGGCAGTTCATCGGCTTCACGGCGAGAATGCGGTCGTCCTCGATGCGGCTCGTGAACATGTTCTCGCCGAAAGCCTCCCAGTGGCCCGACGCCTGCCACAGCGCAAGGTCCATCAGCTCCGGCGTGTTGACCTCGCGGAAGCCCGCGGCCTGCTGCCGCTCGCGCAGGTATCCGACCAGCGTCTGGAACAGCGTCCAGCCCTTCGGGTGCCAGAACGCGGCGCCGACGGCCTCGTCCTGGAAATGAAACAGGTCCATCTGGCGCCCGAGCTTGCGGTGATCGCGCCGCTCCGCCTCCTCGAGGCGTTCGAGGTAGGTCTTCAGCTGCTTCTGGTCCGGCCACGCCGTGCCGTAGATCCGCTGCAGCATCTCGTTGCGCGAGTCGCCGCGCCAGTAAGCGCCCGCGAGCTTGGTCAGCTTGAAAGCCTGGCCGAGCCTGCCGGTCGACGGCAGATGCGGGCCGCGGCACAGGTCGATGAAGTCGCCCTGGCGGTACAGGCTGATCGGCTCGTCGCTCGGGATGCCGGCGATGATCTCCGCCTTGTACTCCTCGCCCTGCGAGCGGAAGAACTCGACCGCCTCGTCCCGCTCCCAGACCTCGCGCGCGATCGGCTCGTCCCGATCGACGATCTCGTGCATGCGCTCCTCGATCTTCTCGAGGTCCTCGGGCGTGAATGGGGTCTCGCGGGCGAAGTCGTAGTAGAAGCCGTTCTCGATAGCGGGGCCGATAGTGACCTGCGTTTCCGGGTAAAGCTCCTTGACCGCCTCGGCCATCACGTGCGCGGCGTCGTGGCGCAGCAGCTCGACTCCGTCCGCCGAGTCGCGGGTCACGATCGCGACGCGCGCATCGCGCTCGATCTTCGCCGTCAGATCCTGCAGCTCGCCGTCCACTCGCATCGCCACCGCGTCCTTCTCCAGGCGCGTGCCGATGCCGCGGGCGATCTCGAGGCCGTCGACCGCGTCGTCGAAACGTCGAACGGATCCGTCTGGAAGGGTGATGGCCGGCATGGGTTTTCGTGTTGCGCGTGAGGGAGCGCATTGTACGATAAGCGGTTCAGGATGGCGCGGCGCCGCCGCGCCGCTGCCCGGGACCGCCCGACCGCCCAACGACCGCCGGAGCCGCCGTGACAGCCACCGAAGCGCGCATCGAAGTCCACATGTTCCCATGCCTCAAGGACAATTACGGGTTCTTGCTGCACGACCCGGAGGCCGGTGTCACGGCCGCCGTCGACACGCCGGAGGTCGAGCCGATCCTGCGAGCGCTCGACGAGAAGGGCTGGACGTTGACGCACATCCTGAACACGCACCACCACGGCGATCACGCAGGCGGCAACCTCGCGCTGAAGCGCGCGACGGGCTGCCGGATATTCGGTCCGCGTGCCGATGCGGCGCGGATCCCCGGCATCGACGTCGAGGTCGGAGAGGGCGACGAGCTCGAGTTCGGCTCGCACCGGATCGAGGTCTACGATACGCCGGGGCACACTCGCGGCCACATCGTGTATTACCTGCCGGACGACGGCATGGCGTTCGTCGGCGATACGCTGTTCGCGATGGGCTGCGGGCGTCTTTTCGAGGGCAGCCCCGGCCAGATGTGGGCGTCGCTGCAGAAGATCCTGGCCTGGCCGGACGACACGCTGATCTATTGCGCGCACGAGTACACGCAGGCGAATGCCCGTTTCGCGCTGACCGTCGAGCCGGGAAACGCGGCGCTGGAGGAGCGGGCGCGTCGCGTCGCGCAGCTGCGCGAGCGGCACGTGCCGACGGTGCCGACGACGCTGGCCGCCGAGAAGGCCACGAACCCTTTTCTGCGGCCGGGCAGCCGCACGCTGCGTGAGAAGATCGGTCTGCCGGACGCCGACGACGTGCAGGTATTCGCGCGGACGCGCGAGCTGAAAGACGCGTTCTGAGCCGGCCGCAGCGCGATCGCGGCGCCCGGAGCTTGCGCCGGGCGCCGCCTCGGAACGTCCGGCCGCGAAATCAGTTGGCCGAGGCCTGGCGCAGCTGCAGGGAACGGTTGTACTGACGGATTTCCTTGTTGATCCGGTCTGCGACGGTTTCCGCTTCCTCGATCGCGCGATCGCGGTCGCGCAACATGCTTTGGCGCCGCGCGCTCGGCTCGGCGTCGACGCAGGCTGCGTAGTCTTCCAGCGCCTTGACGTAGCTCGCGACGCGCCGCTGCGCGGTTGCCATCTCCTCGGCGGACGCCGTCGCGCCGCGGGGAATTTCCTCGCCGACCGTGTCTTGCGGGTAGTCGCAGGCGAGCGCCGGCCCCCCGGCCAACAGAGTCAGGGCAAGAATGCCGATTGAGCGTTTCATCGTGTTCTCCTCACAGTTCACCTTTCGTTCGAGAGCGCCCGGCCGAGGCTGCGGCCGCAACCCTGCGCGGTCCATCGCGCGGACCTTAAGCGGGTTATCGACTTGCGCCGCGCGGACTTTAGCTACCGAATTCAGTTTTCTGCGGCGGCTCCGCCCAAGGTCCTCGGGCTCCGCCGCAGGCGCCCGCTCAGAACAGCTCGACGCTGCCCTGCTTCATGTCCGTCTGATCCACCCGCCGCGTCGCGCTCGCCCGGCCGACGCGGCTCTCGAGCGCGGTCAGCCGCTCCGCCAGGTGCGAGATCGTCGCCGGCAGCTCGTCGTTGCGGCGCACGGCGGAGTGCACCTCGACGCGCAGATCCGTCAGGCGGGCGACGGCCTCGACGGCAGCGCCGAGCGACTGCGACGAAATGTCCTCGAACTGCAGTGAGCGGACCGCATCGGCAACCGCACGGCGCAGCTCCTCGTTCAGCGGCCCGAGCTCGGCGAGCAGCTTCTGGCGCACCTCGGTCCGCGCGGCCTCGGCCCGCTTGATCGTGTCGCCGATGCGCTCCTTCTCCCGCGTCGTCTGCTCGAGGTCGACGGCAGCGAGCGCGCGGGCGTTCTCCTGCACGCGCGCAACCGCTTCGCGCGTCTCCTCGACGCGCTCGCGGATCTGCTCGTTGAACTCCGCCGAACGCTGGGAGAGCTTGCGGACCTCGTCCGCGACTACGGCGAAGCCGCGGCCCGCTTCGCCCGCCCGCGCGGCCTCGATGCTGGCGTTCAGGGCCAGCAGATTCGTCTGCTCGGCCAGGCTGCGCGCCTCCTCCAGCACGCGGAAGATGCCGTGCAGGTGATTCAGCATGTTCTCCGTGTCACCGGCCATCGCGACACTCTGGCTGCTGACGTGCACCAGCGCTTCCATGAAGCTCTGCAGCGCGTTGGCCGGCGAGTCCGCCGAGGCTTCGGCGGCGTGCCCGGGGCTGCCGTCGGCCGATACGCTCGCCTCGAGCAGCTCCGCCTGGGAGCGCGCGATCGAGTGCAGCCGGTTGAAATTCGCGGAGAGCTCGCCGACGGCCTCGCCGATCAGGTTCTGCACGCGGTGGATCTCGGCCTCGATGCCGTCGACGTCACGGTCGAGCCCTTTGTCGAGCGTCTCGAGGATCGTCGCGACGTCGTCGTTCCGCGCCGTCGCGCCCCCGGAGCCGCCGAGCTGCGTCCACACGAGCGCCGCGATCAGGACGACGGTCATGGCCGCAAGCGCTGCGGCGGGCCAGCTCTCGGCGAAGGCAGCCGCGAGCATCGTCGAGACGCCGGCGCCCGGTGCCAGCGCCAGCAGCGATCGGGTCAGAACCTTGTTGTTAGTCATCCTATTTAAACCCCGACAGGAATTGGCCTTCGAAGTCCGTTATCGGCGCCGGGCGCGCAAACTGAAGCGCGCCGTTCGCCCGGAAAGACGGAAAATTTGCAGTCAAGGTCCTTTCTGCTAAGGGAAAATCGCAACGAAACGGACCCCGAATCACGCGCGCGCCGGCGGAGGCTCGAGAAAACCGACAAGAGCGACAAAAGGGGTCCGACAAAAGGGGGCCGACAAACGGGGCCGACAAACGGGGTCGACAAAAGGGGTCAGGGCCCTTTGCGCCCGAAAAAGGGCCCTGACCCCTTTTCGGACGGAAAAGGGCCCTGACCCCTTTTTGCGGAACTCCTTTCCCGTCGTCACGGGGCAGCCCCGCCGCTTTCACTGCCGCCGAGGTGCCCGAGCAGCGCGTCGGCGAGGCGGTCGAGCGGCAGCGAGCGCATCGCGGCGCCGATCCGCATGGCTTCGCCCGGCATGCCCCAGACGACGCTGCTGGCGCGGTCCTGTGCGAACGTGCCGGCGCCGCTGCGCCGCAGCGCGAGAAGCCCCCGCGCGCCGTCCGTGCCCATACCGGTCAGCAGCGCGGCCGCGACGTTCGGGCCCGCCGCTGCCTCGAGCGATTCGAACAGCACGTCGACGCTCGGACGGTGGCGGTTCACGGGCCGGTCGTCGTCGAGCTGGCAGAGGTATCGGCCGCCGCTGCGGCGGATCCTCAAGTGGCGCCCGCCCGGGGCGATGTAGGCGTGCCCCGGCAGCACCGCCTCGCCGTGCTCGGCCTCCTTGACCGTCAGCGGCGACAGCGCGTCGACGCGCTGCGCGAACGTCGTGCTGAACCGCGGCGGGATGTGCTGCACGATCACGACGCCGGGCGCATCCGCCGGCAGCGCGCAGAGCACGGCCTTGATCGCTTCCGTGCCGCCGGTCGACGCGCCGAGCGCGATGAGCTTGTCGGTCGTGTCGAGGTGCCGCTTCGGCCGCCGCTCGGGCGGCGCGCTGCGGCCGGGCGTGCCGGCGCGCACCTGCGCGGCGGCGGCCACGCGCACTTTCTCCCGGATCTCGTCGCCGAGCGCAGCGAGCCCGTCCTCGAGGTCGAGCTTCGGCTTGGTCACGAAATCGACGACGCCGAGCGCCAGTGCGTCGAGCGTGACGTCCGCGCCTTTCTCGGTCAGCGACGAAACCATGACGACCGGCATCGGATGCAGGCGCATCAGATTGCGCAGGAACGTGATGCCGTCCATGCGCGGCATCTCGACGTCGAGCGTCAGCACGTCGGGGCGCAGCTGTTTGATCCGCTCGCGGGCCAGGTACGGATCGGCGGCCGTGCCGACGACCTCGATGCCCGGGTCCTCCGACAGCATCGCCGTCAGCAGCCGGCGGGTCAGCGCCGAGTCGTCGACGATCAGCACGCGGATCGGGCGATCCGCCGCCGCTGCGCTTTCGGTCCGCCCATCCTGCGCCGCCATCTAGAAAAGCTCCACCGAGCCTTTCGGCGGCGTGTCGACCTGCTGCAGGTAGCGCGCCTCGCGCGCGGCGATGTCGGGCGCGCCGAGCACCGGCAGCTTCTTGACACGGACCCGCCCGGTCGCCGGGTACATCAGCACCTTGCGCGGCTGATCGCCGCCGAGATCCTCGGCCGCGATCGGCAGCCGCTCGGTCTCGACGAAGCGGCGGACGAACTCGATGTTGCGTCGGCCGACGTCGGACAGCTGCC
>JAFGNC010000325.1 GCA_016927175.1 Gammaproteobacteria bacterium
GCCCTGACCCCTTTTTCGGCAGAAAAGGGCCCTGACCCCTTTTTCAGTCGCCGTTCGGCGGCACCTCGAACGGCACCGGCTCGGCGTCCTCGGTCTTCTTCAGCAGGATCTCGACCTTCTGCTCCGCGTCTTTCAGCGCGGTCTGGCATTCTCGCGTCAGCTTGACGCCCCGCTCGAACTCCTTGAGCGCATCCTCGAGCGGCAGCTCGCCGCTCTCGAGCCGCTCGACCAGCGATTCGAGCTCCTCGAGCGACTTCTCGAGTCTGCCCAGATTCTTTTCGGGTTCGCTCATGTAACATCGTAGTCGGAGAGACCGGCGCCACGGTACACACGGTGCGACTGGCGGTCAAACGACCACGCGGCTCGTCACGGCATCGGCGCCTGCGGCCGGCCGGCGCCCGCTCTGTTGACAGTAGGCGGGTGCCGGACTAGATTACTCGCTTGCTTTAGACTTAGTCTAAATGAATTCGGGCCGGCTCCGAATGTCGTGGACGGCACGCGTTTCGTTTCGATTGATCCGACGCGATTGATCGGACCCGATTGTTCCGAACGATTACATCGACCTGCTAGGAGGGAATTCCGATGGCATTGAAGGGCAGCAAAACCGAGCAGAACCTGAAGGACGCGTTTGCCGGTGAGTCGCAGGCGAACCGCCGTTACCTGTACTTCGCCTCGAAGGCGGACGTCGAAGGCTACAACGACGTCGCGGCCGTGTTCCGCTCCACCGCGGAAGGCGAGACGGGTCACGCGCACGGCCATCTCGAGTACCTCGAGGCCGTCGGCGATCCCGCGACCGGCCTGCCGATCGGCGGAACGAATCAGAACCTCGAGGCCGCCATCGCCGGCGAGACGCACGAGTACACGGACATGTATCCCGGCATGGCCAAGACGGCGCGCGACGAGGGCTTCGACGAGATCGCCGACTGGTTCGAGACGCTCGCCAAGGCCGAGCGCTCGCACGCGAACCGCTTCCAGAAGGCGCTCGACAACCTCGACGCCTGATCCGGTCCTTCACGGCCCTCTGGACGAAGGCCCGCGCCCGTCGGGGGCGCGGGCCTTCGGTTCTCACAACTCCTGACGACGCGTGAGCGCATGAGCGAAGCCAACCCCCCTCCACCGGAAGGCCGCCGCGAGGGCAGCCTCGAAGCCCCGACGCGCCATCCTCTCGACTGGCGCTCCCCGGACTTCACCGCCGACGAGCCGGTCTACGCGGAGCTCGAGCGCGTATTCGACATCTGCCACGGCTGCCGCCGCTGCTTCAGCCTCTGTAACGCATTCCCGACGCTGTTCGACGCCGTCGACGAGTCCGATACCGGCGAGGTCGACTCCGTGCCGCGCGAGGCGTACTGGAACGTCGTCGACCACTGCTACCTGTGCGACATGTGCTACATGACCAAGTGTCCGTACGTGCCGCCGCACGAGTGGAACGTGGACTTTCCGCACCTGATGCTCCGCGCCAAGGTCAAGCGCTTCAAGGAGCAGAAGATCTCTTTCCGGGACCGGATGCTGAGCTCGACCGACCTGGTCGGCCGGCTCGCCGGGATCCCGGTCGTCGCCGAGACCGTCAACGCCGTCAACTCGACGGCCGCCGGGCGGCGCCTTCTCGAGAGCACGCTCGGCGTCGACGCGAAGGCGCCGGTGCCGAAGTATCACTCGAAGAGCGCGCGCCGCAGGCTGAAGGACAAGGTCGGCCGGCACGACGCGGCCGGCGAGCCCGCCGGCGACACGCGGGGCCGCGTGCTCGTGTTCGCGACCTGCTACGGCAACCGCAACAAGCCGGCGCTGGTCGAGGACCTCGTGGCCGTGTTCGAGCACAACGGGATTCCGACCGCGCTGACCGCGAACGAGCGCTGCTGCGGCATGCCGAAGTTCGAGATGGGTGACCTCGAGACGGTCGAGAAGCTGAAGGAGAACAACGTTCCGGAGCTCGCGCGCCGGGTGCGCGAGGGCTGGGACCTGACGGCGCCGGTGCCTTCCTGCGTGCTGATGTTCAAACAGGAGCTGCCGCTGATGTTTCCGGACGACGAGGACGTCAAGCTCGTGCGCGACGCGTTCTACGACCCGTTCGAGTACCTGATGCTCCGGCACCGTCACGGCAAGCTGAACACGGATTTCAAAACGAGCCTCGGCAGCATCGCGTATCAGGTGCCCTGTCATCTGCGCGTGCAGAACCTGGGGCTCAAGACTCGCGACCTGCTGCAGCTCGTGCCGGATACGAAAGTGCAGCCGATCGAGCGCTGCTCGGGCCATGACGGCACGTATGCGGTCAAGAAGGAGTACGGCGAGGTGTCCCGCAAGATCGCTCGCCCGGTGGCGCGTCAGGTGGACGGCGCGAACGCCGATCACTTCATCAGCGACTGCCCGATGGCGGCCGAGCAGATCAGCGTCGTCGCGAAGTCGGCCACGCCGACCGACCCGCTGCAGCTGCTGCGGCGGGCCTACGGCATCTGAGCGCGGGGCGGCCGGTCCGCGCGGCTCTCGGGTCCTTGCACGGCAGTCGTCCGGTTCACGGGCGCTATCGATTCACAACCGTTTTCGGGAGATCTGGACATGGAGCCACTTCGAGTCAGCGATCTCTACTCGCTCGAGCAGTATCACAAGGTGCGCGCCGAGTTCCGCGCCAAGGTGCTCGCGCACAAGAAGAACCGTCAGCTGCCGCTCGGCCCGAATGCGACCTTCTATTTCGAGGACCGGCTGACGATGCAGTACCAGATCCAGGAGATGCTGCGCATCGAGCGGATCTTCGAGTCCGAGGCGATCGAGGACGAGCTCGCGGCCTACAACCCGCTGATCCCGGACGGCAGCAACTTCAAGGCGACCCTGATGATCGAGTTCCCGGAGGTCGAGGAGCGGCGCAAGGCGCTCGCGAAGCTGACGGGCATGGAGGATCACGTCTACGTCGAAGTCGACGGCCATGAGCGTGTCTACGCGCTCGCCGACGAGGACATGGAGCGCACGACGGAGGAGAAGACCTCGGCGGTGCACTTCCTGCGGTTCGAGCTCGATCAGGCGACGAGGGATGCGCTGCGGGGCGGCGCCGCGTTCCGCTTCGGCTGCGATCATCCCGAGTACCGTCACGAGACGCCGGTGCCGAAGCCGGTGGCGGAGTCGCTGGTCGCGGACCTCGATTAGTCTTCGACGTGTCCCACTCGGCTCGCGCGGCTTCGTTGCTCGTTTGTTTGTGGTGCGGCTGCGGCTCTGCGTCCTTCCTGTCGAGGCACGCCGTGAATACGTCCCTGTAGGCTCGTCTGCCGACATCCCTAGCGACTGCGGTCGGTTCAGGCCTTATCGACCGAAAGACGCCGCGAATCGGCGTTAACGCGCGGCTCTCATACGCGCTACAATCCCGCCGCGCCTCCTTCGTGCCAACTGATCGTTTTGCCACCGCCGCGCGGCGGGGAATGGATTCATGAGCAAGAGTTACGTCGCGGCCGACATCGAAGTCCTGAGCGGCCTCGAGCCCGTGCGGCGCCGGCCGGGCATGTACACGGACACGACGCGTCCCAACCACCTCGCGCACGAGGTCATCGACAACAGCGTCGACGAGGCCGTCGCCGGCCACGCGAAAAAAATCCAGGTCAACGTCTACAAGGACGGCTCGCTCGAGGTCGTCGACGACGGCCGCGGCATGCCGGTCGACATCCACCCGAAAGAGAAGATCCCCGGCGTCGAGCTGATCATGACGAAGCTCCACGCGGGCGGTAAGTTCTCGAACAAGAACTACCGGTTCTCCGGCGGCCTGCACGGCGTCGGCGTCTCCGTCGTCAACGCGCTGTCGAAGAACCTCGAGGTCTGGATCCGGCGCGACGGCAAGGAATACAACATGAGCTTCGCCAAGGGCGCACGCCGCGGCAAGCTCGACGTCGTCGGCAAGGTCGGCAAGAACAACACGGGCACGACGATCCGCTTCTGGCCGGATGCGTCGTACTTCGACAACCCGACGTTCTCGATCTCGCGCCTGAAGCACATGCTGCGCGCGAAAGCGGTGCTGTGCCCGGGGCTCGAGGTCGGCCTCTGGGTCGAGAAGCCGGAGGAGCGCCTCCAGTGGGTCTACTCCGGCGGCCTCGAGCAGTACCTGACGGAGAGCCTCGCGGGCGGCGAGTGGCTGCCGGCCGAGCCCTTCGCAGGCAGCCTCGAGGGCAAGCACGAGGCCGTGGACTGGGCCGTCGTGTGGCGAACGGACGGCGAGGCCGCGCTCGGCGAGAGCTACGTGAACCTGATCCCGACGCTGCAGGGCGGCACGCACGTCAACGGGCTGCGCGCGGGTCTGACGGAGGCGATGCGCGAGTTCTGCGAGTTCCGCAACCTGCTGCCTCGCGGCGTGCGGCTGACGCCGGAGGACGTGTGGGAAGGCGTCAGCTATGTGCTGTCGGTCAAGATGGAGGAGCCGCAGTTCGCCGGCCAGACGAAGGAGCGGCTCGGCTCGCGCGAGTGCGCGGGCTTCGTGTCCGGCGTCGTCAAGGACAGCTTCGCGCTGTGGCTGAACCAGCACCCGGAAACGGGCGGCGAGCTCGCGCAGCTCGCGATCGGCAATGCGCAGCAGCGGCTGAAGGCCGCCAAGAAGGTCGTGCGCAAGCGCATCGTGTCGGGGCCGGCGCTGCCCGGCAAGCTCGCCGACTGCACGATCCAGGAGCCGCGCATGGCGGAGCTGTTCCTGGTCGAGGGCGACTCGGCCGGCGGCTCGGCGAAGCAGGCGCGCGACCGCGAGAGCCAGGCCGTGATGCCCCTGCGCGGCAAGATCCTGAATACGTGGGAGGTCGACCCCGGCGAGCTGCTCGCGTCGCAGGAGGTGCACAACATCAGCATCGCGCTCGGCGTCGACCCGGGCTCCGACAAGCTCGACGGGCTGCGCTACCACAAGATCTGTATCCTCGCCGACGCGGACTCCGACGGGCTGCACATCGCGACGCTGCTGTGCGC
>JAFGNC010000326.1 GCA_016927175.1 Gammaproteobacteria bacterium
ACGACGGCGACGTGCTCCTCGGACAGCTCGAGCAGCGGGCTGTTGACGCCGCCCTCCGTCTCGTCGGAATTGAAGACGGCGTCGACGATCGGCGCGCTGTTCGGGAAGGCGGACGAGTCGCCGCTGCGCGGGAAACGATCGATGGTCTTCAGCTCGAGGTCGAGCCCCATCGCGACCGGCGCGAGCGTGTCGTATGCGTCGAACGCCCGGTCCGCCAGGTCGTTGGCAAGCTCGTAGAACAGGTCGTCCGCGCGCTCCGTGCGGTACTGCTCGAGCAGATCGTCGCGGACCTCGTCGAGCGACTGCTCCTCGCCCTCGCGCACGTCCTCGAGCTTGATCACGTGGTAGCCGAAATCGGTCTCGACCGGGCCGCGCACCTCGCCGACCTCCATCTCGAACAGCGCGTCCTCGAACGGCCCGGCCAGCATGCCCGGCGCGATCCACCCGAGGTCTCCGCCCTGCTCCGCCGTCCCCGGATCGTCCGACACTCGCGCCGCGAGGTCCTCGAACTCGGCCTCGCCCGAGCGGATCTGCTCAACGAGCTCCGCGGCCCTCGCCTCCGTCTGCTCCGGCGTCTCGCCGTCGGCGGACGTGATCAGGATGTGCCGGGCGCGGCGCTCCTCGTCGGTGCGGAACTCCTCGCGCCGCTGCGCGTAGTAATCCTCGAGCTCCTCGTCCGTGACCTCGATCTCGGACGCGACGTCGGCGCGGCGCAGCTCGACGTATTCGATCGCGGCGGCCTCCTCGGTCATGTAGCGCTCGGCGTTCTGCTCGTAATGCGCGGCGACGGCTTCGTCGTCGATCTCGACGCGGTCGAGGAACGCGTCGACCTCGAACAGCGCGTAGGAAACCTGCCGCTGCTGGTTCGCGAGCGCCACGTAGCTCCGATACTCGTCCGGTGTCAGGAACGTCGAGTCGGCGATGCCCGACTGCAGGTCGAGCAGCGCCAGCTGCTCACGCTGCAGCTCCTCGAACGCGCGCGGCGACATGCCCTGCAGCGCCAGCTGAGTCGTGTAGACGTCCATCGAGAACTCGCCGCCGACCTGGAACACCGGCGCGGAGCGGATGTACTCCGTCAGCCGCTCGTCGGAAGCGCGATAGCCGGAATCCTCGATCCTCTGCAGCATCGCCTCGCGCTGCACGAGACGGTCGATGACGCTGCGGCGCAGCTGCCGCCGCAGATCCTCGTCGAGCTCGACGCGGTACAGCTCCTGAAACTGCTGTTGCTCGAGCTGAAGGTCGCGCTCGAACTCCTCGAGCGTGATCTCCTCCCCGTTCACCTTCGCCGCGAAGGTGGGGCCGGTCAGGTTGAAGTCTACGCCCCAGAAAATGAACGAGACCGCGATCAGGCCAAGAATGACGGCGAACACCCAGCGGCCGATGCCATCGCGAATTCGTTGCAGCATGCTGATTCAACCCCAGCCGCAATGAGCAGCTCGAAAAAAGCCAGAAGAGAAAAAGAAAAGGGCAGACCTATTTCCGGCTCGCCGGAAGATAAATCTGCCCTTCTTTGTCAACGAATCTGGCGGAGTGGACGGGACTCGAACCCGCGACCCCCGGCGTGACAGGCCGGTATTCTAACCAGCTGAACTACCACTCCCTTTCATTACTCTGGTGGGTGCTGAGGGGTTCGAACCCCCGACCTTCGCCTTGTAAGGGCGACGCTCTCCCAGCTGAGCTAAGCACCCTGGGACAGAGCCGGTCAGTTTACGGCATCCTTCAGTGCCTTGCCAGCTTTGAACCCCGGTACGTTGCTCGCAGCGATTTTGATCGTGTCCCCGGTCCGCGGGTTCCGTCCGCTGCGCGCCGAGCGATGCTTGACGCTGAAAGTGCCGAACCCCACTACCGACACCTGCTGCCCCTTCTTCAGCGCCTTGGTGATCGTGTCCACCATGGCGTCCACTGCGCGGCCGGCGTCCGCTTTCGAAAGATTGGCCGCACCGGCCACCGCATCGACGAGTTCCGCTTTGTTCATTCCTATCCCTTACAAGATTGTTAGTTGTTCAAAGTAGCAATCGAGACGCACCCGTAACGCGCCTCGCCCTGAAGATTTCGAAGTGACGCTGCTCGAAAGTCGGCGTTGCCCCCGAGTGAAATCCGTCCCACACACGCACCTTCGAGGCACGCAACCTTATACCAATAGGGATTTTGACGTGTCAACTGAACGGGGTGCTGCCTCAGTGAGGCAGCACCGCTTCGTTCTTGTCGCCTTCTTCGGCCTTCTTGTCTCTTTCGACTGACGCGGGTTGCTCGGCGCGCTTCGGCCGCGGCACGTGCTGCAGAGACAGCTCGAACACCTCGTCGATCCACTTGACCGGAACAATCTTCAACTTGTCTTTGATGTTCTTCGGTATTTCAACCAGGTCCTTCTGGTTGTCGTGCGGAATCAGCACCGTCTCGATGCCGCCGCGATGCGCCGCAAGCAGCTTCTCCTTCAGCCCTCCGATCGGCAACACCTCGCCGCGCAGAGTGATCTCGCCCGTCATCGCGACGCTCGAGCGCGCCGGTATCCTCGTCAGCGCCGAGACGAGCGCCGCGCACATTCCGATGCCGGCGGACGGGCCGTCCTTCGGCGTCGCGCCTTCCGGCACGTGGATGTGCACGTCGGACTTCTGGTGGAAGTTCTCGTCGATACCGAGCACGGCGGCACGGCTGCGGACGACGGTCATCGCGGCCTGGATCGACTCCTGCATCACGTCGCCGAGCTGGCCCGTATGAATCAGCTTGCCCTTGCCCGGGACGATCGCGGCCTCGATCGCAAGCAGCTCGCCGCCGACCTCCGTCCACGCGAGGCCCGTGACCTGCCCGATCTGATCGTTCTCCTCGGCGCGGCCGTAACGGAAACGCCGCACGCCGAGATACTTGTTCAGGTTGTCGTGCGTGACGCGGACCACGCTCTTGCGCGGACGCAACAGCAGCTGCTTCACGACCTTGCGGCACGTGTTAGCGATCTCGCGCTCGAGATTGCGCACGCCCGCCTCGCGCGTGTAGTAGCGGATCATGTCGAGAATCGCGGCGTCGGAGAGCTTCAGCTCGCTCTCCTCGAGACCGTTCTGGCGCATCTGCTTCGGGATCAGGTAACGCCGCGCGATGTTCAGCTTCTCGTCCTCGGTGTACCCCGGCAGCCGGATCACCTCCATGCGGTCGAGCAGCGGCGCCGGAATGTTCAGGCTGTTCGCCGTGCACACGAACATGACCTCCGACAGGTCGAAGTCGACCTCGAGGTAGTGGTCGTTGAACGCCGAGTTCTGCTCGGGGTCGAGCACCTCGAGCAGCGCCGATGACGGATCGCCGCGGAAGTCCATCGACATCTTGTCGACCTCGTCGAGCAGGAACAGCGGGTTCCTGACTTTGACCTTGCCGAGGTTCTGGATGATCTTGCCGGGCATCGAGCCGATGTACGTGCGCCGGTGGCCGCGGATCTCCGCCTCGTCACGGACGCCGCCGAGCGACATGCGCACGAACTTGCGGTTCGTCGCCCGCGCGATGCTCTGGCCGAGCGACGTCTTGCCGACGCCCGGAGGACCGACGAGACACAGGATCGGCCCCTTGAGCTCCTTGACGCGCTGCTGCACCGCCAGGTACTCGAGGATGCGCTCCTTGACCTTCTCGAGACCGTAGTGGTCCTCCTCGAGCACCTTCTCGGCCTGCTCGAGATCCTGGTGCACTTTCGTGCGCTTCTTCCACGGCGCCTTGACGAGCCAGTCGATGTAGTTGCGCACGACCGTCGCTTCGGCCGACATCGGCGACATCATCTTCAGCTTGTTCAGCTCGCTGGTCGCCTTCTCGTGCGCCTCCTTCGGCATGCCCGCGGCCTTGATCTTCTGCTCGAGATCCTGGAGCTCGTTCGGCGCGTCGTCCATCTCGCCGAGCTCCTTCTGAATGGCCTTCATCTGCTCATTCAGGTAGTACTCGCGCTGGCTCTTCTCCATCTGCTGCTTGACGCGGCCGCGGATGCGCTTCTCGAT
>JAFGNC010000327.1 GCA_016927175.1 Gammaproteobacteria bacterium
GGCGCGAGCCGCGCCGCCCACGGCGCGTACCGCGGCAGGTGCGCGATCAGCAGGTCCTTGAGGCCGCGCGGCCTGCGGCGGTGGTACTGGTGCAGGAACTCGATCTTCATGCGTGCCATGTCGACGCCGGTCGGACACTCGCGCCGGCAGCCCTTGCACGAAACGCACAGCTCGAGCGTCCGGTACATGTCCTCCGACGACAGCGCATCCGGTCCGAGCTGCCCGGACAGCGCCAGCCGCAGCGAGTTCGCCCGCCCGCGGGTCGAGTCCTTCTCGTTGCGCGTGACGCGGAAGGAGGGGCACATCGTGCCGGCGTCGAACTTCCTGCAGTGACCGTTGTTGTTGCACATTTCGACGGCGGCCGCGAAGCCGCGGCCGCCCGCCTCGTGTTCCGACCAGTCGAGCCCCGTCTCGAGCGGAGGCGTGTCGTAGCCCGGCTTGAAGCGGAACAGCGCGCGGTCGTCCATCTGCGGCGGCGCGACGATCTTGCCCGGGTTCATGATTCCGCGCGGATCGAATGCGCGCTTGAGCTCGCCGAAGGCGCGCGCCAGCCGTTCTCCGTAGACGCGCTCGATCCATTCCGATCGTACGAGCCCGTCGCCGTGCTCGCCGGAATACGAACCTTTGTACTCGCGCACCATTGCGCACGCTTCCTCGGCGATCGCACGCATCGCCCGGGCGCCGTCCGCGCTCTTCATGTTCAGCACCGGCCGCACGTGCAGGCAGCCGACCGAGGCATGCGCATAGAACGTTCCGCGCGTGCCGTGCCTTTCGAACACGCGGTTCAGGCGATCCGTGTAATCGGCGAGGTGCTCGAGCGGCACCGCGCAATCCTCGATGAAGGACACGGGCTTCCCGTCGCCCTTCATCGACATCATGATGTTCAGGCCGGCCTTGCGGACTTCCCACACGGCGCGCTGGCGCGCCGGCTCGTCGACCTCGACGACGCTGCCGGGCAGCCCGAGGTCGCCCATCAGCTCGCTCAGCCGCCTGAGCTTCGCGATCTGCTCGCCGCGATCGTCGCCGGCGAACTCGACCAGCAGTATCGCGTCCGGCTCGCCGCGCACGACGTCGTCGATCGTCGCGCGAAACGCGGCGATGTCGCGCGACAGCTCGATCATGGTCCTGTCGACGAGCTCGACCGCGACGGGCTCGAGCGCAACGATGTGCCGGGTCAGGTCCATGGCCCGATAAAAGGTCGGGAAGTGCACGACGCCCAGCGTCTTGTGCCGCGGCAGCGGCGCGAGCTTCAGCTCGATGCCGCGGAACCAGGCGAGCGTGCCTTCCGAACCGACGAGCAGATGCGCCATGTTGAACGGCGCGTCCGCCGCGGCCATATCGAGGTTGTAGCCGGCCACCCGGCGCTGGACTTTCGGCACCCGCGCGTCGATCTCCGCGGCCTCGCGCGCGCGGAGCCCGCGCACGGTGTCCACCAGCTCGCGGTAACGGGGCCCGCCCTGCGCCGTGCCGTCCGCGGTCCCGACCGCTCCGAAGCGCAGCACGTCGTCCGTCGGCAGCCACGCCTCGATCTCGAGCACGTTGTGCACCATGTTGCCGTAGCGCAGCGATCGCGCGCCGCAGCTGTTGTTGGCCGTCATGCCGCCGATCGTGGCCTGAGCGGCCGTCGATACGTCGACAGGGAACCACAGGCCGTGCGGCTTCAACGCCTCGTTCAGCCGGTCCAGCACGATGCCCGGCTCGACGCGGACCGTCGCGGCTTCGGTGTCGAGCTCGACGATGCCGTCCAGGTGCTTCGTGCCGTCGACGATCAGCGCCGCGCCCACCGCCTGGCCGCACTGCGAGCTGCCCGCGCCGCGCGGCAGGATCGGCACGCCGGCATCCGCCGCGATCTGAAGCGCGCGCAGCGCGTCGTCCGCATCGCGCGGCACCACGACGCCGAGCGGCTCGATCTGGTAGATGGATGCGTCCGTCGAGTACCGGCCGCGGGTGAACGCGTCGAAGTGGACCTCTCCGCGAAGCTCGCGCTTCAGCCGTTCTTCCAGCATGCCGTGATCCTCGAGCCGCGGGCGTTCAGTGCGTCATCGAATAGATGACGTAATTGACGGCGAAGCGGTAGGCGAGAGTCGTCATCGGCTCGGGGTACGCCGGGTGATCCGCATGCTCCCAGGCGTCGCCAAGGTCCATGTTGAAGTTGATCGCGACCATGAGCCGGCCTTCGTCGTCATAGATGCCGCGCCAGTGCGGCGTGATGCCGTCGCCCTGCGACGTCCGGCCGGTGTAAATGTAGCGTATGCCCGGGATCTGGACGTCGCGCTCGAGATCGTACAGCACGTGCATGACCTCGTCGTCCTCGGGGATCTCGACGATGCGCCGGTCCGGAAAGACCCGCAGCATCGACGCGATGAAGACGGACCATTGATAACTGCCCCAGAAGTCGTCGACGATCAGGAAGCCGCCGCGCATCAGGTATTCGCGCAGCCGGGCGGCCTCCGCGTCGCTCAGATGCCACCTCCCGACCTCGACGGCGTAGAGCCAGGGGTAGTCCATGACGTCGTCGCTCTGCAGATCGACGAACGTGCCTTCGCCGCCCAGCGTCACTCGGGTCAGCCGCTCGAGGCCCTGCAGCAGGTGCACCTCGGCTTCCGGGTAGTCCGTGAGCCAGGCGCCGCGTCCGCGGCGTCCGCCGGCGTCGGCGTACATGAGCCGTGCGAACTCGAACTCGCCGCGCGCTGCGCCGGCATCGAACGCGGGGGCGCTCTGACTGCTCGCCGACTTCAGATGCGCGAGGAGCAGGGCCGCCGACAGCAGGGCGAGCAGCCGCAGCGGGCGCGGCCGCAGCGAAGCGATGCGCGTGCCTCTGCCGGGCCGTGAGGCCGGGCCGTCTGTCATGGAGCTCGTGCCGGCATTCCGGGTTCAGTATATCGACTTCGGCGGCCGTGCTCCCGCCGCGCGGGTCGCCGAGACAGTCGTGTATCATCGAAGCATGATCAGGCTCGTCGGTTTCGCGGGCAGTCTCAGGAGAGGCTCGTACAACAGAATGCTGCTCGAGGCGGCAGCACGCGCCGTGCCGTCCGGCGCGGCGCTCGAAATTTTTCCGATCGACGACATTCCGCTGTACAACGCGGACATCGAGAACTCGAGCGGCGTTCCGCACGCGGTCGCTACTCTGAAGGACGGGATTCGCGCGGCGGACGGCCTCGTGATCGCGACTCCGGAGTACAACAACTCGATCCCGGGCGTTGCCAAGAACGTCATCGACTGGCTGTCGCGCCCGCCGTCGGACGTGCCGCACGTGCTGCGCGGCAAGCTCGTCGCGCTGATCGGCGCGACGCCGGGCGGCGGCGGCACGATGCTGGCGCAGGCGGCGTGGCTGCCGGTGCTGCGGACTTTGCGGATGCGGCTGTGGACTGGTGGCGGCCCCTTCTACGTTTCGCAGGCGGCGAAGTCGTTCGACGACACGACGCTGACCGACCCCGACGTCGAGAAGCGCCTGCAGGATTATCTCGCCGCGTTCGTCGACGAGCTGCGCCGGGCGAGCAGCGCCTCGCACAGCGATCCGTAGTCGATCTCGCCGCTCGTATCGACCCGCAGCGCGACGGGCCGCTCGTCCGCTCCGATCGGCTCGGCGCTCCGCAGCTGAGCGTCGAGCACGGCCTCGGTCGCCTCGGACGCGTCGGAGCGGGCCGCGGCGCGTGCGCGGATGCGTGCCCGCAGCGTGTCCTCCGCTGCCGCGCAGTCGAGGATCACGAAGGCGGCGCCGCAGCGCCCGGCGAGCGCGCGGAAATCCGATCTGCGCGAGCGGGTGAGGAACGCCGCGTCGACGATCGTGTCGAGACCGCCTGCCAGCGCGTCCGCCGCGAAGCGCGCGAGCGTCTCGTAGGTGCGATCGCTCGAAGCACGGTCGTAGCGGCCCGCCCCGACCGCGAGGTTCCCGTGCTCCGCCGCGTCGACGCCGTGCAGGCGCTTGCGCTCGAGGTCCGAGCGAATGCGCACGGCCGGCAGCTCGGCAAGGAGCCGCTCGGTCACCGTCGTTTTGCCGCTGCCCGACAGCCCGTGCGTGATCAGCAGCAGCGGCGTTCGGCGCTCGGTCGAGCTCTCGGCGAGCCGAAGGTACGGATCGACGCTTTCCCCGAGCGATCGTACGGCGTGCGGTTGGGACGCCTTGAGGGCCCTGACCTTGGCGCGCACGAGCGCCCGGTACACGACGTAGAACGTCAGGAGCCTCGCGCCCGGGTAGTCGCCGGTGATCTCGAAATAGCGGTTCAGAAAGCGCGCTGCGAGGTCCGGCCGGCCGTGCGCCCGCAGGTCCATGATCAGAAACGCCGCCTCGTCGACGACGTCCACGCACCGCATCCCGCGATCGAACTCGAGGGCATCGAACGGCAGCAGCTCGCCTTCGACTTCGACGACATTCTCGAGATGCAGGTCCCCGTGACCCTCGCGGATCGCGCCGCCGCGGGCGCGCTCGTCCAGCACGTCGCGCAGCGCCTCGCACTGTGCCTGCGTCCATTCGCGCAGCCGCGCGACGGAGCGCGGGCGGCCCGCCCGCTCCAGCGCCTGCTCGAGCTCCTCCAGATTGTCGATCGCGTGCCGGACGACGGGCGGCGCCTCGGCCGGCGGCAGCTCCGCATGGAAACGGGCGATGCGCTCCGCGAGCCGCCGTATGTCCTCGGCCGATACGGCTCCCGCTTCGAGCCTGCGATCGGCCGTCGCATCGGGCGGGAACTGGCGCAGCTTTACCGCGTACTCGATCGCGGGCTCCTCGCCGACCCGCGGCGAGCCCGGGCGCCCTCCGATCGGCACGACGTCGAGGTACAGCTGCGGCGCGAGGCGACGGTTCAGCCGCAGCTCCTCGTCGCAGAAGTGCCGCCGCCGCTCGAGCGTCGAGAAGTCGAGGAACGGCAGCGCGAGCGGTTTCTTGACCTTGTAGGCGTATGGGCCCGTCAGCAGCACCCAGGAGATGTGCGTCTCGACGAGCTCTATCGCGTCCGTCTCGTGCGGATACGCATCGGGCTCGAGCAGGCCCCGCACGAGCGCCTCGGAAGCGCCCTGATCCGAGCTGCCCGATCCTGCGCGCTCTCGTGAATTTTCCGCCACCGGGCCAGTCTATCAGGGTGAAGGCGGACACACGGGGCGGACGCAAAGCGCGGGGATCCGCCCAAGCGAACTGGCGGTTTCAGGTTCGCGCCGCTGCGATTTTGTATAGACTTCACGCCTTGCAGCGCTTTCGACATTGACGGTCGCGTGGACCCTTGGCACGGAGTACGGGATTGAGCGTGGGATACGACTCCTCTCGAGGCAGCCGACGGACGATCAAGGTCGCCGTCCGCGGCCTCGAGCTGTTACGCAATCCGATGCTGAACAAAGGCACTGCCTTCTCGGCAGAGGAGCGGCAGCTGTTCGGGCTCGAAGGTCTGCTGCCCGTCAGAAAGAAGAACATCACGCAGCAGGCCGAGCGGATCTACGAGCAGCTCAGGAATCAGTCCGACGACCTGCAGAAGTACGTCCTGCTCAGCGCGCTGCTGAATCGCAACGTGCACCTGTTCTATCGCGTGCTGAGCGACCACCTCGAGGAGCTGATGCCGATCGTGTACACGCCGACGGTCGGCACTGCCACGCAGCGCTTCAGCCGCGTGTTCCAGGGCGGCGGCGGCGTCTGGATCACGCCGGACATGAAGGGCCGGATGACGGAAGTGCTCGCCAACGCCGTGCGGCACAAAGACATCCGGCTGCTCGTCGTAACCGACAACGAATCGATCCTCGGGCTGGGCGATCAGGGAGCCGGCGGCATGGCCATCTCCGTCGGCAAGCTCGCCCTGTACACGGCCGCAGCCGGCATCGACCCGGCGCAGGCGCTGCCCGTCAGCCTCGACTTCGGCACCGACAACGAGGAGCTTCTGGCGGACGACCAGTACCTCGGATGGCCGGCGCAGCGGCTGCGCGGCGCGGCCTACATCGAGCTGGTCGACGAGTTCGTAGAGGCGGTCAATGCGACGATGCCGAAGGCGCTCGTGCAGTGGGAGGATTTCCGCAAGGACAATGCGCTGACGATCCTCGATCGGTTCGTCGACCGAGTGCCTTCTTTCAACGACGACATCCAGGGCACCGGCGCCGTCGTCATGGCCGGCCTGAACAGCGCTCTGCGGATCAAGAAGGAGCGCCTGAACGAGCAGCGCGTCGTGATTCTGGGGGCCGGCGCGGCCGGCCTCGGCGTCGCGCGGCAGATCAAGGCACAGCTCGCGGAGGAGGGCGCCAGCGACGCCGCGCAGATCGAAGCCGTCGCCGTGCTCGATCGCAGCGGACTGCTCGTCGACGACGGCCGGATCATGGATCCGTACAAGCGCGAGCTCGCGTGGTCCCCGGCGCTCGCGGCCGAGCACGGTCTGGCGGAGCCGCGCGAGCGGATGCTGTTCGACGTCGTGCAGAAGCTGAAGCCGACGATGCTGATCGGCGTGTCCGGCGTGGCCGGCGCATTCGACGAGCGGGTGGTCCGCGAGATGTCGAAGCACGTCGAGCGGCCCGTGATATTCCCGTCTTCGAATCCGAGCTCGAGCTCCGAGGCGAGGCCCGCGGATCTGTACGAATGGTCCGAGTGCCGCTGCCTGGTCGCGGCCGGCAGCCCGTTCCCGGACGTGGAATGCGGCGGCCGCAGATTCCGGGTCGGGCAGGGCAACAACGTCTTCATTTTCCCGGGACTCGGCCTCGGGGCGCTCGCGTCGCGCGCCCGTAAGGTCACGCACGGCATGACTACGGCCGCGTCCAAGGCGCTGGCCCGCCACGTCACGGACGAGGAACGCGAGGTCGGGTTGCTGTTTCCGTCCATCTCGCGGCTGCGGGACGTGTCCCGGAACATTGCCGTCGCGGTCGCGAAGCAGGCGGTCGAGGACGGAGTCGCCGAGATCGCCACCGACGACGTCGAGCGGCGAGTCGCCGAGACGATGTGGGAGCCGGAGTACCCGGACTACGAGCCGGTCTGAACCGCAGGCCTTGCGGCGATCAGCTCCCGCAGAAGCTCCGCAGTGCTGTCGCGCACGATGCCTTCCTGGCCGGCGAATCCGAAGCCGCCGGCGAGGCCGAGGGCCGTGTCCAGCGGCGTGAAGCCGCGCTCGTCCACGACGTCGAGCTTCGCGCCTCGCTCGGCAAGATAGCGGATCACGTCGTCGTAGCCCTGCAGAGCCGCGCCATGCAGGGCCGTGCGGCCGCGCGCGTCCACGGCGTCGATGTCGAGCCCCTCGCCGAGCAGGATCTCGATCGTCTCGATCGCCTCGGCCTGCGTCTTGTAACGGCCCGTCGTGTCCTGCTCGGCGGTGCCGAGACCGGCGGCCGCCATCAGCGGGTTAGCGCCGTTCTTCGTCGCGAGCGCCGGATCGGCGCCGTGCTCGAGAAGCAGGCGTACCGCCGCAACGTCGCCGGCCTTGGCGGCGCGCAGCAGCGGCGTCGTGCCCGCCGTCAGCATCATGTCGTTGCCGCGGTCGAGCTTTGCGCGGTACGGCGGCATGCTCACCAGCTGCGCGTTCGGATCGGCACCGCGCTCGAGCAGCATTTCGGCGACGTCGAGGGCCGTCAGGCGGTTTTCGAGCACGTGCGGCGCAGGCCGGTTCGACGCCGGCATCGTGTTGAAGTCGATGGCCGCGTACAGCGCGCCGCGGCCCGTCTCGTCTACCAGGTTCGGATCGGCACCGGCCTCGAGCAGCGCCCCGGCGACGTCGTAATGGCCGTTGATCAGCGCCGACAGCACCGGATTGATGCCGTCCGGGGTCGCCGCGTCGACGTCGGCGCCGAGCTCGACCAGCACGGGGACGCAGTCGACGCAGCCTTCGCGCGCCGCGAACAGCAGCGCCGTCATGCTGCCCGGCGGCAGCCACTTCGCGCGCGGCTCGGCCGTGACCTGCCGTTCCCATTCCTCGAGGTTCGAGCGCGCGTTGACGTCGGCGCCGTGCTCGACGAGCAGCCGCAGCATGTCGGGGTGACCCTGCGCGGCGGCCCACATCAGCGCCGTCTGGCCGTGCCACGACTCTCTCGCGTCCACGTCGGCGCCGCGCTCGAGCAGCACCCGCGCGGCGTCGACGCCGCCCGTGCGGGCGGCAGTCATCAGTACGGTCTCGCCTTCGTTGCCCGTTTCGTTCGGATCGGCGCCGGCGTCGAGCAGCCGCCGGATCAGGTCGGCGCTGCCGTTCTGCGCGGCGAGGTACAGCGGTGTGACTCCGTAGCGGTTGCGCGCCGTCGCGTCGGCGCCCGCCTCGAGAAGCTGCGCAGCGAGCTCGACGTCGTCGGCCCGCACGGCCCAATGCAGTGCGGTGGTGCCGTCGGCTTCTGCGGCCCCGACGTCGCTGCTCTCGCGGATCAGCTCGAGCGCCGTGGCGCGCTCGCCGGCCTTGACGGCGGCGACCAGCGGCGGCGGATCGGCCAGCGCCGCGGACAGGGCCGCCGCGGCCCCAGCCAGAAGCGCGATGCGGATCAGGGGCCCGACGCGCACGGCCTACAGCTCTGCGACAGTGCCGGTGCTGTCGCCGAGCGTCTCCATCGGGACATCGGCCTTGTGCAGCATCGTCAGCAGCAGATTGGTCATCGGCGTATGGTCCTGGCACTTGACGTGCTGGCCGCCCTTCAGGCGGCCGCGGCCGCCGCCGACGACGAGATTCGGCAGGGGATAGTGGTCGTGCGCGTTGCTGTTGCTCATGTTGCTGCCGTACAGCAGCACCGTGTTGTCGAGCAGCGAGCCTTCACCGTCTTCGATCGAATCGAGCTTGTCGAGAAACTTCGCGAACAGCCCCACGTGGTATTTCTGGATGCGGGCGTTCATGTCCATCTTGTCCTGCCGGTTCTGATGGTGCGACACGGCGTGGTGCCCCTCGAGCACGTCGACCTGCGGATAGGTGCGATTGCTGATCTCGCGCGCCATCATGAACGTGAAGACCCGCGTGATGTCGGCCTGATACGCGAGCGCCAGCAGGTCGAACATCATTGCGACGTGGTCCTCGTACGCGAAAGGGATCCCCGGCGGCGCCTCCGGAATCTCGAGGTCGCGATTGGCGGCGATCTGCGACTCGGCCCTTTGCAGGCGCCGCTCGATCTCGCGAACGCTGTCGAGGTAGAGCTCCACCTTCTCGCGGTCGCGCGGCCCGAGGTCGCGCTTCAGCGCACCCGCCTGCTGCGACAGCGCGTCCAGAATGCTGCGATCCTCGCGGCGGCGCTGCATCTGCCGCTCGA
>JAFGNC010000328.1 GCA_016927175.1 Gammaproteobacteria bacterium
CCCATCGGCCACCAGTGCAACACCCTCGTCATGGGGCCGGGCGGCTACCGGTTCGGCGATTACTGGCGCATGGGACTGCCGCTCGAGCTGTTGATCATCGCGGTCGGCGTGCCGGCGATACTGTGGGTGTGGCCGCTTTAGAACGGCGGGGCAGGAGAATGGCGAGGGCAGGGCCCGCGATCAATGCCGGCGATCGGCTGCGGCGCGCGCTCCTTTGTAATCTGCCCCGGCCCGCGATAACGTACGCACTTTGCGGCCCCGGTAGCTCAGGGGATAGAGCGTCCGCCTCCTAAGCGGAAGGTCTCAGGTTCGAATCCTGATCGGGGCACCATCGGCGCTTTGCGAGCGTGCGGCGTCGAAGTCCGTCACGCGCGATTCACTCCGGCAGGCGCGAAGACAGCAAGGCGTTCGGCCGCGCGCCGCCAGCTTCCGGCCGCCTGTCCGCGCGCAGCAACACCGGCGAGCCGAGCACCGAAGTGAGACCTGCGCTTCGGAAGGCGCCTTCCGCGCGCCGCAGCAGGCTCGCGCCGGAAAGTGCGCGATGGATGAACATCGGCAGGAAGAACTGCCCGTAGGAATCCGTCACGGCGAAGCCCTGCTGATCGAACGCATTCGCGAGCTGCCAGGGCCGGAAGCTCGTGTAGACGCGCGTGTCCTTCTCAATGGACTTCTTTAAGCGGAACAGGAGCGGCGTCAGGACGTTCAGGCTACGCCAGCTCGCATAGTCGACGATGACGGCGCGGCGGGCGACGCGGCACAACTCCGACAGGAGCCGTTCCCATGCCTCGACATGTGCCACGAGACGCACGGCGACGACGGCGTCGAAGCTCCGGTCCGGGTAAGGGAGGCTCAGCAGGTCGCCCGAGTCGAGTGTGATCCCTGCATCGGGATACAGCCGGCGGACGCGCGCGTGCGTGTCGTCCGTGCTGCCGAGGATCGTCAGGCGGCAGCCGTAGTCGAGGAAGGTAGGCACGAGCTGTGCGTGCCCGCCGCCGACCTCGAGGACGGAAGCTCCCTGCAGGTCGCCGATCAGGCACTTCAGCGCGTTGGTCTGCACGCGCAGGAAGAACTGTCCCGCAGCGCCGGTGAATCGACGCGCATAATCATCGGAAGCCGTCTCGACGTCCGGTGTTTCGCGCACGAGTGAGCTCGCGCTCAGCGCGCGGCCGGTATCGTCATGCGCCATCATCGTCGCGACGGCTGCGAAGGGGCTGCGGAGAGCGGGGAAATGCGGCAGAGCACCGCAAGACGTCCTTATAGTTGTAGTGCCGTCAGTTTACCCCAAAACGCTTGCGCCGCTATCCCGACTTCCGTTTCCGTCCCTTGGGCTTTCGCGTCGGCCGGCCTTACCATGGACAGGGCACGATCGAATCGGAAACGAGCGGGACGGTACTCCTCGACATGAAGAAGCCGCTGTTGTTCGGGCTTAAGGCCGCAGTGTCGATCGCGCTGCTCGGGCTGCTGCTGTCGAGGCTCGGCGCCGCGGCGGTGCTCGAAGTCATCGGCGGCGCGAACAAGCTGCTGCTTGCGGCCGGAGGGCTGTGCCTGATCGTGCAGACTGCGATAAGCGCGCTGAAGTGGCGTGTCCTGCTGGCGGGGCAGGGGCAGCACGTCGGCTATCTGCCGCTGTTCACGACGTATCTGATCGGAAACTTCATCAACCTGTTCATGCCGAGCGTGGCGGGCGGCGACGCGTACCGCGCAGTGTGGCTGCGCAAGCATACGAAGACGATCTCCGCCGCGCTGCCCTCGATCGTCGTCGAGAGAGCCACCGGCCTCGCGGCGCTGATAGCGCTCGCGGTCGTGGGGCTGGCGCTGCTTCAGGCGCCCGACCGCGCAGCCTACGTCGTCGGTGCCGCGGCGATGGCGGCCCTCGGCGCTTACGCGGTTCTGGTCTATCCGGTAGCCGAGTGGGTTTGGCGGCAGCCGCGGGAGAGGTTCTTCAAGCTGACAGGAATCGCCGGTGACGTGCTGCGCTCGTCGCGGCTGTCGGTCGCTTTTGTGGCCGTCGTCGTGCTGTCGTTCGTGTTCCAGTTCAACACGGTGCTGATCAACTGGCTCTACGCTTCGTCGATGGATCTCTCGGTGACGTTTCTTCAGTTGCTGATCATCGTGCCGGTCGTGTACCTGGTCGAGATGATTCCGATCTCGCTGAACGGCGTCGGCGTGCGCGAGGGGACTTTCGCGGTGCTGTTCGCGCAGATGGGTCTGCCGCCGGAGCAGGGCGTCGCGCTCGGGCTCACGATCACGCTGATGCGTTACGTGGTCGGCCTGATCGGAGGCTCGCTGTTCACGGTCAGTATGCTGCGGCGGCCGGCGGTCGCGGGCAGCCCTTCGTGAACGCGGCCGCTCGGAACCCGCGCGGCGGTCGGCACCTCGCGGCGTTCCTGACCGGATGCGGCAGTCGCGGCTGCCCGCTCCGTCGTTGACGGACGCGGCCGACGGGCTCGACGAGGCAGAGCAGGTTGGCGACGCCGGGTCAGCGGCGCCAGGAAACGACTTTCGCCGGCGCTCCGACCACGACGGCGTAAGGAGGCACGTCTTTAGTCACGAGGCTGCCGGCGCCGATCACGGCGCCGTCGCCGATCGCGCACCCGTCGAGGAGCGTCGCGCCGGCGCCGATCAGCACGTCGCTGCCGATCCTGATGCCTTTGTCGGCAGAGCCCTGGTCGACGATCAGCTGATCCTTGCGTTTCAGGTTCCGGGTCGTTGCCAGGATCGTGACGTGCGGGCCGATCCGCACGTAGTCCCCGGCGATCAGATCCGCGCCGCCGCCCGCCGCGATGAAATTGAACGCGCCGATCGCGCAGTGCCGGCCGAACTCGACTCTGCCGCCGCTCGTCTGGACGATCGAGAAGGCCTTGACCACTGTCCCTTTGCCGAACCGGACGAGGCTGCCGCTCTGCACGCGGGAAGCCAGACTCACGAGCGCGCCGTCGCGGAAGTACAGAACCGCCGACCACAGGAAATTCGGCATCAGGTAGCGCTGGGCCGTCCGTGCCCACTTCGCGAGCCGCATGCCTCCGGCGCGCGGCGTTTCCGGCGCGCGCCGGCCGCGCTGCGCGTAGTCTCCGGCGTGAGAGTGCATCGCCATCGCCGGTCACCGCAGCCTTTCGGCGCCGATTCCGCGACGACCGCCGCCGCGGCATCTGCGCAGATCGGGAATCCTGTCGCCGACGGCCGACGGCACAGAGCTTTGCACCGATCCAAAATCTGGCAGCAGCGTTGTCATTCCCGCAAGTCCCTTGTGCATCGACTCCACCCGCTCGACGCGTCCGTTCATCCCATGCCGCGATAGCCCGGCGCGGCAGGAACACGTGTTGTCGGCCTCACTCCTCCTCGAGGCGGCGTGGCTTATCAAGCAAACTTCGTGCCGGAGCGGCGTAGATGCGCGGCGTTCGAGCTGCGCTAGACTGGAATGCGCCAACCAACAACAAGCAAGGAGCACCTAGAATGAGATGCCTGGTAACGGGAGCGACCGGTTTTGCCGGAGGACATTTGGCGCGGGAGCTGGCGCGGCAGGGGCACGACGTCGTGGCGCTCGTGCGGCCCGGCAGCGCGACGAAGCCCCTGCTCGACGCGGGCATCGAGATCTTCGAGGGGCAGCTGACGCGTAAGGACGACGTCGCCGCTGCGGCAGCCGGCGTGGAGCGGATCTATCATCTGGCCGCGGTGTTCAGAACCGCCGGGCACCCCGACAGCCACTACCGGGACGTCAATCTCGGCGGCACGCTGAACGTGCTCGAGGCCGGCCGCAGGCACGGCTGCGAACGAGTCGTCCATTGCTCGACGATAGGCGTTCACGGGCACATCGAGGATCCGCCGGCCGACGAGACCTACCGGACGAAGCCGGACGACATCTACCAGCAGACGAAGCTCGAAGGTGAGCTCGCGGCGCGCGAGGCGATCGAGCGCGGACAGCCCGTGTCGATCTTCAGGCCGGGGTCGATCTACGGCGAAGGCGATCTGCGCTTCCTGAAACTGTTCAAAGCGATCCGCAAAGGCCGCTTCATGATGATCGGCTCGGGGAGCGTGCGCCTTCACCTCGTGCACGTCGACGACCTGGTCCAGGGCATCATGCTGTGCGGCTCGAAACCGGAAGCGCTGGGGCAGATCTTCATACTGGCGGGGCCGGATGCGCCGACGCTGAACGAGCTGACGGCCGAGGCGGCCGCCGCAATGGGCGTAGCGCCCCCTCGGATCCGGATTCCCGTAGCGCCGGTCTACGCCGCGGGATGGCTGTGCGAGATGGTGTGCGTTCCGCTGCGCGTCAACCCGCCGCTGTACCGGCGCCGCGTCGGGTTCTTCACGCATCACCGCGAGTTCGATATCGGCAAGGCGCGGCGCGTGCTCGGCTACGACCCGAGCGTCTCGTTCACGGAAGGGATCCGGCGCACCGCGCTGTGGTACAGCGAGCAGGGGCTGATCGAGCCGGTGACGACGCTCGCCGGCGCCGCGTGATCGACAGGGACAGCCGCGCCGGCGCTGCGTGATCGACGGCGACGGCCGCGCCGGCGGCGCTCAGTTGAAGTCTTCGAGCAGGACGACGTCCACGGTGCCCGACGCCGCGCCGTTCACGGCGAGAATCGTGTAGACGCCGGCTGCGAGCGTCAGCGGTGCCGGGCCGTAAACGACCGCGTCCGTATCGCCGTCGCGCAGCACGAGCTCGTAATCGCCCGGCGGGACGGATCTGCGCGGTCCGATGTCCGGTGCCGCGAGGGACAGCGACGGGTCCAGGTTTGAAGTATCGGTGCCGGGCTCGACGAGGAACACGTCGAGCGGCGAGTATTGGCTGGCGCCGTTCATGATGCGAAGCCGCGCGTGCCCGGTCACGTGGCGGTTGTCGTTCTGCGCGATGTCGAGCGTAACGTCACCGGGCTCGCCGCCGATCAGCGCCGTGTAGCGTACGCCGCGGGTCGCGGCGAGTTCCTGCTCGTCCTCGACGACGCCGGGATTGCCCGCCGGCGTGACGCTCAGGTCGCGGGTCCCCGGTGACAGCAGCGCGAGGTCCGATGCGGCGCCGAAGGCGAGCGCCGGAACGACCGGTGCGGTGTAGTCACCGTCGACGAAGGCGTCGCGCGCGCCCCGGTCGGCCGCCGCGTTGACGAACTGCACGCCGGAGCGGACGCTGGTCCCGAGCAGCAGCCCCGGCGACGGACCGGCGCCGACGACGCTGAACGGTGCGACGCCGTCGCCCGCGCTGTCGGCGATGACGAAGGTGTTCGCCGCGCCGGCGGGGAGCTCGAGATCCCCGGAGCTGAACCGAACGTCGGCCGGATCGCCCTGCGCCGTCAACGTCAGCCGGTAATCCCCGGGTTCGCGCGTCGCCGGATCGAGCACGTCGCCGAACTCGACGCTGCCGAGCGGCGTCGCCGTCGTCAGATCCGCGCCCGGCGGCTCTATGTAAACGTCCATCCCGGCGAGACCGGGCGCTGCGTGCACGGCCCCAACCTGCGTCTCCGAGTCGCTGTCGAACACCGGGTTCTCGACGACGATCGGCGCGACCGCGCCGCCGATCTCGGTCAGCACGAACAGGTACTCGTTGTCGGCCGTCAGGTTCTGCGTGAACCTGGTCAGCACCGTCTGCCGGCCGGCGGCGAGGTCGGCCGTCCGCGCGCTGAACTCGTACTCGTCCTCGTCGAAGGTCAGCTGCGGCGACACGCCGCGGAAGTCGAGGTCATAGTCGAGGTCCCGCCCGTCCGCCGGCACCTCGACGCGATAGAGCTCGACCGGCGGCGCGGTCGGCGCGACGTGCACGGCGCGCACGCTGACCGGCGGGGGACGCACGCGGCCGTCTTCGCACGCGGAGAGGCCCGCGGTCAGCAGCGCGATCGCGGCGGCGGCTGCGCCGAAACGGTTTCTCGTGTTCATTCGGTCTGTCATAGAGGAGGCCAGCGAGGCGGCACATGTTACAGGTTCGCCGCGGCCGGGAGAAAGGCGAATCCCGCCGCCGCGATAGTTCGCGCCCGAGGGCGGCCGCTACAATGTCCCGGTCACCAGAGGAGCTTCGATATGCCGGGATTCCTGATCAGACTCGCGATCACCGCCGCCGGGCTGTGGCTGGCCGCGGAAATCGTGCCCGGCATCGTGTTCGACGGCGCGGGTTCCCTGCTGCTGGCCGCGTTTCTGATGGGCATCGTCAACGCGCTGTTCCGGCCCGTCGTCGTGCTGCTGACGTTCCCGTTGACGATCGTGACGTTCGGACTGTTCCTGCTCGTCGTCAATGCGGCCATGTTCGGTCTGGTGGCGCTGCTGCTGCCGGGATTCCGCGTCAGCGGCTTTTTTGCCGCGCTGTTCGGGTGGCTGATCGTCTCCGTCGTGGGCTGGGCGGCCTCGTGGTTCATCGGTTCCAGAGGCCGCTACGAAATCGCGATCGTCGAGAGACACGATCGATGACGCGGCGCACGGCCGCCGTTCGCTGCGCGGCGGCGTTGCTCCTGTCCGCCGCGGCCTCGCCGCACGCCGCCGCGCAGCTCGATGCGCCGTTCCGCACGCGCAACCTGAGTCCGATGATTTCGGTCTACGGCCTGCCGGCATGGGAGCGGGCCGAGCGGGGCACCGAAGTCGGCGTCACGTCGGAGCTCGCGAACCACTACCGGCTGTCGAGCCGCGGCTCGGAGACGCTGGTCCTCGACGGCGAGACCTGGCGCAGCAGCCTGTTCGTACGGCACGCCTTCGACGGTCCCTGGAGCGTCGGGCTCGAGGTGCCGTACTACCAGCAGTCAGGCGGCGTGCTGGACGACCTGATCGACGGCTGGCACTCGGCTTTCGGCCTGCCGGACGGCGGCCGCAACCGGCGAGCCGAGGACCAGCTGCTGTTTCTGGCCGAGAACGGGCCGGGCACCTACATGATGCTCGATCACCGCGTGCGCGGCCTGGGCGACGTGCAGCTCAGCGTCGGGCGAGAGCTCGGCGGCGACGGCGGTCTTCTGCTGAAAGCGTCGGTGAAGCTGCCGACCGGCGACGAGGACATGCTCGCCGGCAGCGGCGCGGCGGATCTCGCCGTGACGCTGACGCGGGCGAAGGCGGTGTCGCTCGGCGGCATGCCCGCGGCGTTTTTCTGGGGCGTCGGCGCGATCGCGCTCGGCGAGCCGGAGCGCATCGGCTTCGACGCGGGTGACGGCACGGCGCTCGGCCTGCTCGGCGGCAGCCTGCGGCCTTGGCCGAAGCTCGGTTTCAAGGCGCAGCTGGACGTGCACGGGCCGCTGTACGACTCGCGGCTCGAGGAGCTCGACGATCCCGGCGTCCAGGCGACGATCGGAGGCTGGTGGCGGATCTCGAAACGCGGCGTGCTCGAAGCCGCCGTCAACGAGGACCTGTCGGTCAGCACGTCTCCGGACGTCGTGATACACATGGCGCTGCGATGGAGCCTGTGACGCGCGGCAGGGGGGCGGCAGCCGCCGGTCTCGTGGTCGGAGCGCTGCTCGCGTCCTGCGGCAGCCCCGAGCCGCCGAACGCTCCCGCGGACGCCACGTCGCCGAACGCGACGCCAGGCGGCGCGGCGCAGCCGATCGCAACCGCCGAGGATTTCGCCGGGGTCGAGGCGGAACCTGTCGAGTCGTATCTGGCGCAGGCGTGGGTCGCCGAGGCCGATCTCGCTCGGGGCGAGTTGCTGGCATACGCGTGCCGCGCCTGCCATGCCTTTCACGCCGACGAGGACAACCCCCTCGGCCCGAATCTCGCCGGCGTGTTCGGCCGCCGGGCCGGCACCGGCGACTTCGATTACTCCGAGGCGATGCGGAACGTCGATCTCGCATGGACACCGGAAGCGCTCGAGGCGTGGCTCGCGAATCCGTCGCAGTTCGTCCCGGGTACCAAGATGGCTTTTACCGGCTATCAGTCCGCTGCCGACCGTCGCGACCTGATCGCATATCTGCTGCGACAGACGGCGGCGCCGTAGTCGAACGATCAGGTTGAACCGAAGCAGGGGCCGAACAGCAGCGGAGGCCGAACAGCAGCGGGCCGCAGCGGGGGGCGAACAGCAGCGGGCCGCCGGTGCGGTTACGTCATCCGCGGCCGCGCGACCTCGTCGGCTTTCTTTACGCTGTGACGCGGGTCACGTCGCAAAGCTGCGCTCCGTAGGCACGGTCCGCTTCTTGCATAACCGTTCGCAGCCGCCACAGGGAGCATGGAATCAACGAGATGCCGACCAGAATGCCTCATCGAGTACTGGCCTATGGACACAGCGGCGTCATCGTCGCGGACCGCCGCTCCGGCTACGACCGGCGCAGGACGACGCTCAGGACCTTTCTGCAGGGCGGGCTGACGCCGCGCCGCCGCGGCGGCAGACGCGCCGACGACACGGTGCTGCTCGACTGGCACGAGCCGCACCTGCTTTTCATGGCGGTGGCGATCCTGCTGCTCAGCGTCGCCGATGCGCTGCTGACGCTGACGCTGCTCGCGAACGGCGCGGACGAGCTGAACCCGGTCATGAACTACCTGCTGGTCAGCCATCCTCAGATGTTCGCGGCCGCGAAGATGATGATGACCGGAACCGGCGTGCTGATTCTCGTGGCCTGCGCGCGCGCGACCGTGTTCCGGATCGTCCGCGTCAGCACGCTGATGCACTGGTTCCTGTTCGGGTATGCAATGCTGATCGGCTACGAGTACTGGCTGCTGAAGACGCATCCCTGACAGCTCGGGCGTAACGGCTCGGGCGTAACGCGCGGCCGCGACGGGTCGGCGACCGCTCTGCAGGGCCGATCGCGTTTCAAGTTGATCGACGTTTAGCTACACTACGCCGGCTTCTATGGACTCGGACGGTTCCAAGGCCGCACGCGCACTCGCGGCTCCGGTCTCGAGTCTCCGGTAATGAGCAGTACGTTATTTAAACAGCAACTCGGCTCGACACCTTTGCAAGGAGCGAATGCATCCTTCGTGGAGGCGTTGTACGAGTCCTATCTCGAAGCGCCTGCGAGCGTCCCCGACGTATGGCGCCGGTTCTTCGGCGAGCTCGGCGGCGACGCGAATGCCGAGGACGTGGCGCACGGCCCCATCGTCGAGCAGCTCGGCAGGCGGCTGAAGACCCAGGCGTCGGGCGGCGCCGTGGCCGCGCGTGTCTCCGCGCCCGCGGATGCGCCGGCCAGCGAGAAGCAGGCGGCGGTCTCCCGGCTGATCCAGGTGTACAGCCTTCGCGGGCACCAGATCGCCGACCTCGATCCGCTCGGGCTGTGGAAGCGGCACACGCCCGCCGTCCTGAAATTCGATTTCCTCGGGATCGAGCCGGCCGACTTCGGCCGGGAGTTCTACACGGGCGGCCTCGCCGGCACCGGCCACGCCCGCATGAAGCTGCAGGACATCCTGGCGCTGCTGCAGAAGATCTACTGCGGCAAGCTGGCCGCCGAGTTTGCGCACATTTCCCGTGCCCGGGAGCGCTTGTGGCTGCGCGAGCGTTTCGAGGACTGCATGGCGCACTGGCAGATTACGAAGGAGGAGCAGCTCGCGATCCTTCGCAGCCTGACCCGCGCCGAAGGCATCGAGCGCTACCTGAACACCCGATACGTCGGGCAGAAGCGTTTCTCGCTGGAAGGCGGGGAGACGCTGATACCGATGCTGGACGACCTGATCCAGCGGTCCGGCGGCAAGGGCGTGCAGGAGATCGTGATCGGCATGGCTCACCGCGGCCGCCTGAACGTGCTGGTCAACGTGCTCGGGAAGTCTCCGCAGGAGCTGTTCTCCGAGTTCGAGGGCGACTACGACCTGTCTACTCTGAAAGGCTCCGGCGACGTCAAGTACCACATGGGCTTCTCGTCGGACCTGCGGACGCCGGGCGGCAACGTGCACGTCGTGCTCGCATTCAACCCGTCGCACCTCGAGATCGTGAACCCGGTGGTCGAGGGCTCCGTACGCGCGCGGCAGGACCGGCGCGGCGACCGCGTCGGCGACGAGGTGCTGCCCGTGCTGATCCACGGCGATGCCGCCGTCGCCGGGCAGGGCGTCGTGGCCGAGACGCTGCAGCTGTCGCAGACTCGGGCATTCTCGACCGGCGGCACGATCCACGTCATCATCAACAACCAGATCGGCTTCACGACGAGCGACCCCGGCGACACGCGCTCGACTCCGTACTGCTCCGACATCGCCAAGATGATCGAGGCCCCGGTCTTTCACGTGAACGGTGACGATCCGGAGGCGGCCATCGCCGCGATGCGGCTCGCGCTGAGCTACCGGCAGGCGTTCCGCAAGGACGTCTTCATCGACCTCGTCTGTTACCGGCGGCTCGGCCACAACGAGGCGGACGAGCCTGCCGCGACTCAGCCGCTGATGTATCAGACCATCCGGAAGCATCCGAGCGTTCTGACTCTATACGGCAGTAAGCTCAATGAGTTAGGCGTAACTTCTAAGTCCGAGCTCGAAGACATCGCCGAGGACTACAGGAACTGCCTCGACGAGGGCCGCCATCCGAATCAGGACGCTCTCGGCATGCTGGGGAACCAGTACACGGTCGACTGGACACGCTACAACCAGGCGTCCCTGAGCGACTCGACCGACACGGCCCTGCCGTCCCGCGAGGTGGCCCGCCTGGCCGAGCTGATGAACGCGGTGCCGAAGGAATTCGATCTGCATCCTCGGGTCCGCAGGATCGTGGACGATCGGCGGCGCATGGCCGCAGGCGAAATCGACACGGACTGGGGCTTCGCGGAGAACCTCGCGTACGCGACCTTGCTCGCCGAGAATTTCCACGTGCGCCTGATCGGGCAGGACAGCCGGCGCGGCACCTTCGTGCA
>JAFGNC010000329.1 GCA_016927175.1 Gammaproteobacteria bacterium
GGGGTTGCCGCTCGTGCTCGGCGCGACCTATCTTTTCGTTCTGCGGCCGCTACGCTGAGTGCGAGATGTTTTGGCCGTCCCGAGTACCGAAGCCGTTCATGATGGCGTGCTGTGGTGCTAAGCTTCGGAGGCTAGCGCGAGCCCAGTCTCCTTCGTAGGGCGCAACGGCAGAGACGCCGAAAGGGCAAGGCCCACCTACTCCAAGTCATCACGGAGAGGACGCGCCATGCCTAAGCTCGAAACGTACAAGAAGCAAGCCAAGCAACTTCTGCGCTGGCACCGCGACGGCAATTATTCCGTCGGGGGCCGCATCCGCCAGCTACTTCGGTACCGCCGCTTGACGGATCGAGAAGCGCTCGCGCTGGACTTCAAGCTTGCGGAAGCACAGGAAATAATCGCGCTCGAGGCAGGCTACGACAGCTGGCTCGCGTTGAAGTCCGCCGTCGAAGATACATCTCCGCAACCACCGGCGGCGCCGGAATCCGTCCAGCTTGACGCGGCTCGGCCGGTGCTGTTCGTTCGCAACGTGCAAGTCGCAGCCGAGTATTACCGCGATCGCCTCGGATTCCGCATCGACTTTCTGCATGGGCATCCACCGTTTTACGGCTCGGTATCGCGCGACGGCGCTACCTTGCACCTGCGCTTCGTGCACGAGCCTGTGCTGATTATGGAGAGGGCGCGCGAGGAAGAGCTCATCATGGCCTTCGTCGAAACCCGGAACGTCAAAGCGCTGTATGCAGAGTATGTCGCGGCGGGAGTGGAACTCGCACAGAAGCTCACCAAACAAGCCTGGGGCGGGACTGACTTCATCGTTCGAGACCTGGACGGCAACACCATCGCCTTTGCCGGTTGAACGGAAACCGTGGCCAAACGGTACGATGAACCGCCCCGGGTTTCTCGGAGGCTCGGAGTGAGTCATGAACAAGGAAGAAGAAGCAACCGAGTTACTCGGATGAGTCTCCGTGACCGAGCCGTGCGGCTGGTCGAGGAGCAGCAGAAGGCCGGGCTATCGCAGTGGGCAGCGATAGAGTCGATTTCGCAGAAGCTGGGCTGCACGCCGGAGACGTTGCGGCGCTGGGTGCGCCGGGTCGAGCGCGACGAGGGCAAGCGTCCGGGGCTGACGCGGGCGGTTCACCGTAATTCGGATGCCTTCCTAACCCGATGCCCGTCCCCGAGGCCGGGGCTGCTAGGTATCAACGGCCTAAACGGTCGGTATCCCACACCTTAGGCCCCATGTGGATGTAGATAAGGTGGCCATGGTCATCGACAGCGTCTTTCACGTGGAGAGAGCCGTAGGGCTGGATGTGCGGCCTGTATGGGCACCAGGAAGCAATTTCGGCGGTCCACTCCTGCTCACGCGCAAGAGCGGCTGTCACGTCGTCCACTCCGTCAGTGGCGAGGTAAGCGATATCGAGGTCGCTGTCTGACCTCGGCGTGCCACGTACTCGACTACCGAACAGCCATAACGATCTGATCTCGGGCTTGCTCGTTGCCCAGTCCTGGAGCCTACGGACGATGTCGAGTTCAAGAGGCATCCTCTGATTTCTTCTCGCCTGACTCGTCCAGGGCTGCATCGAAATCAAAATCGAAGACGCTTGCATCTTCCATAGCGGCTTCCAGCATTCCGGCTAGCTGCGAATCAATCTCGGTCAGGACCGTGTCGGTTATCTCAAATCCGATGCCTGCGTTGTCTTCTGTGGGCTTGTCGCGCTTCATGGCTGTACCTTCCCGAGCTAAGAAGAAAGCCGGCCGAGTAACTAAAGAGCATGTCAAAAACCAGGAGCACCAAGCTACTCGACCGACCAAACCGATCCCTGCCGCTAAAGCCTTTCCAACCGCCGCCGATAACTCCTGATCAGGGTTCGTGCGATTGCGCAAGTATCAATTCGTGCCTGGAGCGAGGACTGTGAAGGCTGTCACGCGGATCGGGGAGCGAAACGTCACGTACAGACGTATGCTGGCAGCAATCGAGCGAGCGCTTGCTTGATCTCGAGCATTCGGAAGGGCTTCGGAATCGCAACCACTCCCGATGGGAGGTGGGCGCGTTTATCGGCGAGACTCGAAATGACCACTATCGGGATGCCTGCAAGGCGTTGCACCTTGCGTACTTCGGCGACGACTTCCCAGCCCGTCATGTACGGCATCATCAGGTCGAGCAGGATGATATCGGGTGCAGGCGAGCGATTCAGAACGTTCAAGGCTTCTCGCCCGTCTGAAGCGGTCTGTACTTCGAAGCCTTCGACCTGAAGCAGCTCTTGTAGTAGGCGCCTTGTGTCGTGGTCGTCTTCGACTATCAGTAGCCGGAAACACTGCTCATTCAATCCGACCACCGTGCGAGGAAGGGGCAACTAGATGGACGCAATCATGCCAAATCGGCTACCGATTGTCTGTCCGAAGCAGTACGCCGTTACCGTGGCGACAACCGTTCGATGAGCGTGGCTGACGCTGCCGGCTAGGAACGTTTTCAGCAGGCACTTCCATTCGCCGTCCTCTTTCCCGAGCACGGAGAAGCCGGTCAGACGCGTCCTGAATACCGGATCGTAGGCGAGCGGCGGTTACCCCCACTCACGACGGAGCCGGTTGAAATGATGTGGGAAATTTGGTCGGGGTGATAGGATTTGAACCTACGGCCCCTGCGTCCCGAACGCAGTGCTCTACCAGGCTGAGCTACACCCCGATCCGTGGAAATCCGCAGCCGCGCAGCCCTGCTGCGCCGCTCGCGCCGTTTCCCGTCAGCGCAAATTTTGCGCGATTTCGCGCTCGAAATACAGGCCGGCGAAGTTCCGTGCTTGCGGGGGCCGGCAGCTGCCGAGCGAGTGCGCCGTTATACGCGTCACACGGTGCGGAGGCAAGCCTTTGCGCGCGCGCCCGGCCGCCGGGGACTGTGCAGACCATCACGCCAGGCGCGCCGTCGAGCGACTATTCTCGGCGATCGTTGCGGGCTCCCCGCAACGCGGAGGCACTCTCTCTGGGGACATGTTGCATGGAGCAGGAACCGATCCTGTCGGCAGGATCTGACGGCGCGGACGTTCCGTCGGCCGGGTCCTGCGCGTCGCCGGAGGACGTGATCGCCCGGCTTCGTGAGCAGCTGCGCGTCAGCGAGGCGCGGTCCCGCGAAGTCCAGCAGATGGCGCAGACCGGCCTCTGGGAATGGAACGTGCTGACGAACGAGGACTACTGGTCGGAGGAGCTCTACCGGCTCTTCGGCGAGGACCCGCAGACGTTCGCACCATCCTTCGACGAGGTGCTCGCCCGGGTCGTGCCGGAAGACCGGGAACGGGTGCATGCCGCCGGTTACGACGCGATCGAGAGCCGCGGATCATTCGCGCTCGATTTCGCGATCGAGCGCCGGGACGGCGTCCGCAGGCGCGTCCATTCGCAAGGCCGGATCAAGACGGACGACGCGGGCTGCGTGACCGGCATGGTCGGTACGCTGCGCGACGTCACGGAGCAATGGGAGACCGAGTCCCGGCTGCGGGCGAGCGAGGCGCGCCTGCGCGAGGCGCAGCGCATGAGCATGCTCGGCAACTGGGAACGGAACGTGCTGACGGGCGAGGTGTGGTGGTCCGAGGAGGCGTTACGGATCTTCGGGCTCGACCCGAACGTGCCGAATCCTGCCGGCGAGGCGATCGTCGAGGCCGTGCATCCGGACGACCGCAAGCTGCTGATCGGCAGCATCGAGCGGATGCTGAATCGGGGCGAGAATCACTCGATCGAGTACCGCGTGATCAGGCCGGACGGCAGCGAGCGGATCGTGCAGGACGATGCTAAGGCCGTCCGCGACGACGCCGGCCGAATCGTGATGCTGAGCGGCACGGTGCAGGACATCACGAAGCGCAAACGAATCGAGCAGGCGCTGCAGCAGAGCGAGTTCAAGTACCGGACCATCGTCGACACGGCCCATGAGGGCATCCTGGTCGTGGACCGCGAGCACAAGATCAACTATGTGAACCGCCGCATGGCGCACATGCTCGGCTACTCGCCCGACGACATGCTCGGCCGCTCGAACCTGGACTTCATGGACGACGACGCTCGCCAGGCTGCTCGCCGCAAGCCTTCGCGCCGCCTCGCGGGCCTGCGCGAGCACTACGAGTTCGGTTTCCTGCACCGCGAAGGAACGACCGTGTGGACGCGGATCGCGGCGACGCCGATTTCGGCCCAGGACGGCGGCTACGTCGGCTCTCTGCTGATGGTCGCCGACATCACGGAGCCGCGGCGGCTCGAGCGCGAGCTGCGGCAGGCGCACAAGATGGAGGCGGTCGGGCAGCTGACGGGCGGCATCGCGCACGACTTCAACAATCTTCTGACCATCGTGATCGGCAATCTGCAGCTGCTGGAGCTGTCGGTCGGCGCGAACGAGTCGTTGCGCAGCCAGATCGAGGCGGCCCTCGGCGCGGCGCTGCGCGGCGCGGAGCTGACACGGCGTCTGCTCGCGTTCTCGCGCCGTCAGCTGCTGACGCCGAAAGTGATCTGCATCAACGATCTCGTCCACGAGCTCGCGCCGCTGCTGAAGCGGACGATCGGCGAGGACGTCAGCATAGGCACGCGTCTGGCGGACGATCTGTGGCTGACGAAGGTCGACGCGAGCCAGCTCGAGAACGCGCTCGTCAATCTCGCCCTCAATTCGCGCGATGCGATGCCGCGCGGCGGCACGTTGACGATCGAGACGTGCAACGCGACGCTCGGCGACGACATGGTCGGCGCGGCGGCGGATCTGCGCCCGGGCGACTACGTGCTGATCGCCGTCAGCGACGACGGTGTCGGGATCTCGAAGGAAGCCCTTCCGAAAGTCTTCGACCCGTTCTTCAGCACGAAGGAGACGGGGAAGGGCAGCGGGCTCGGGCTCAGCATGGTCCACGGGTTCGTGCGGCAGTCGCGCGGCGACGTATCGATCTACAGCGAGGAAGGGCAGGGCACGACGGTCAAGATCTACCTGCCGCGTGCCGAGGAGGCGGAGCGTGATGCGGGCGCGACGTCGGCGCACCTGTCGATCGTGCCGAGCGGCCGAGAGACGATCCTTCTCGTGGAGGACGAACCGGCGGTCCGCGACGTCGGCTCGTCGGTGCTGCGCGCGCTCGGCTACAACGTCCTGGAGGCCGAGGCGGCGCAGGATGCGCTCGGCGTTCTCGACAGCCACGGCGGCGTCGACCTGCTGTTCACGGACATCGTGATGCCCGGCGGCATGAGCGGGACCGAGCTCGCGCGGGAGGCGCGGCAGAGGCGGCCGGATCTGAAAGTGCTGTTCACGTCGGGGTACACGGATGCGGCCGCGCTCGAGCAGGGGCTCGAGGACGGCAGCGAGCTACTGACGAAGCCGTACCGCAAGCATGAGCTCGCGCAGAAGGTGCGCGCGGTGCTCGATCAGGTCTGAGCGTCACCATAGCGACAGTTGCGGCCGCGCGATCATCAGCCAGAAGATGCCGAGCACGGCGGCGAAGGCCGGGAAGCCAAACGCGAACCACCACCAGAACAGGCGATGATA